>PXES01000401.1 GCA_003564655.1 Paracoccaceae bacterium | reverse complement strand
CCAGCGCGCGGCGCGCCATGTCGGCAAGCTGTTCCTCGCGCAACTGCTCGCGGGCGTCCTCGAAGCTGACCTCCTGCGCCGAGAGCACGGCGTTCATGCGAAACAGCGCCGGGCCGAGCGAGGTCTGCACCGGCCCGACCACGCCGGGACCGTCGAGGGCGAAGACCTCTTGCCCGGCGGCGCCAAGCTGGTCTTCGGTGACATCGCCCATATCGGTGTCTTCCAGATCCAGCCCGCGCTCGGCGACCAGATCCTCGAAGCGCGCGGCGCCCGAGTCGATGCGCTCACGCGCGGCCTCGGCGGTTTGCGGGTCGGGAAAGACCAGCCGTTCGACCAGCCGCCGCTCGGGCTGCACGAATTCGGCGCGGCGCGACTCGTAGGCATCGCGCAGGATCGCTTCATCCACCACCAGCGTATCGAGCAGCATCTCCGGCGTCACCCACGCATAGGCGATGCGCTTGCCCTCGGGCTGCGTGTAGTCCTCGATCCGCTCGTCGTAGAAGGCCTGAAGGTCGGCGTCATCGGGCGCGCCCACGGGCTCGGGCAGGTCGCTGGCCGTCAGCGTGGTGACGCTGAGATCGCGTGTCTGCGCCTCGAACTCCAACAGCGGATTGACAAGGGTCTCGGGCGCGCTGGCCCCGCTGGCCACGGCGCGCTGCAGGATCGAGCGCGCGACATCATCGCGGATCGAGTCCTCGAACTCGCGCTCGCTCAGCCCGGCATTCTGAAGCGCGAAACGGTAGGATTCGCGGTCAAAGCTGCCACCGGGCCCCTGAAAGGCGCGCACGCCCAGGATCTCGCGCTGCACAGTGCTGTCGCCCGCCGAGATGCCCAACCGCTCGGCCTCGGTGTCCAGAACCGCACCGGTCACAAGCTGTTCGAGCACCATCTGGTCGATGCCGAACATGCGCGCCTGCTCCATGCTCACCGGCTGCCCGAACTGGGCCTGCAAGGCGCGCAACTCGTTGCGCAATTCGCGTGCATACGCATCGGTGGTGATATCGCGCGAGCCGACAGTGCCGACATTCGTGGTGCGCGTGCCGAACCCCTCGACCCCGAAGCCCAGCAGGCTGAGACCCAGAAGCGCCATCAGGAACGCAGCGGCGATGTTCTTGGCAGACCATTTCTGGCTGGCGGGTTTTTTCGACATTCGCGGGGCACTCTCTGGCTGCGGCACTGGCGCCGTATCTACGCAATGGCGGCGCATGGAGCAAGCGTTGCGCCGTCAAATGCTTGCAACGGGTGCGTGGGACGGTCGGGTCAGAGTATTTGAGGCAAGAAAATGGGGGCGGGTGTGCGCTCACAGCCGCAGGGCGCGCAATCGTCCGGTCAGCGTGGCCAGCCCCGCGCTGTCGGCATTGGCAAAGGCGATGCGCAGATGGCGCGGGCCGTCGGCATCGCCTGCGGGGGCGAACATGGTGCCGGGCAGCACCAGCAGTCCCGCCTCATGCACCAGCGCCGGGGCCAGCTTGTCCGAGGGCAGGGCGAAGGGGTGCGCGACATAGGCGAAATAGGCGCCGCAGCCCCTGACCCTCCAGCCGTCAAGCGGGGCAAAGCCTGCCCGAAGGGCATCCGCGCGGCGCAGGATCTCGGCACGCTCGCCCGCCAGCCAGTCGCCCAGATGCGCAAGCCCCCACAGCGCGGCGCGCTGGCCCAGCGTGGTCGGGCAAATCGTCACCGTGTCGAGGAACTTCTCGATCTCGGCCAGCCGCGCGGGGCTGGTGGCCAGTGCGCCCACGCGGTGGCCGGTCAGTCGGTAGGCTTTCGAGAAGCTGTAGAGATGGATCAGCGTGTCGTCCCAGTCCGGATCGGTGAACAGCGCATGCGGCGCCCCCCCGGCGCTGTGAAAGTCGCGATAGGTCTCGTCCACGATCAGCGCGAGCCCGCGCGCGCGGGCAAGGTCGCGGAACGCGGCGAGAAGGGGGGCGGGGTATTCAACGCCCGTGGGGTTGTTGGGGCTGACCAGCACGATGGCGCGGGTGCGGTCAGTGATCAGCCGTTCCGCGCGCTCAAGGTCGGGCAGCAGGGCCGCGTCGCAGGGCAGGGGGACGGCCTCGATCCCCTGCATGCCGAGCCACATGGCGTGGTTGAAATACCACGGCACCGGCAGGATGACCGCATCGCCCGGGCCTGCGAGCGCGGCAATGGCGGCGCAGAATGCCTGGTTGCAGCCCGAGGTGATGGCGATCTGCCGGGCCTCGACCGTGCCGCCATAGATGCGGCGCATCTGCCCGGCCAGCGCCTCGCGCAGCGCGGGCAGGCCGAGGACCGGGCCATAGAGATGCGTTGCGGGCTCGGCCATCGCGTCGATCATCGCTGCGCGCAGACCCTCGGGCGGCGGGGCGACCGGGGCGGCTTGGCTGAGGTTGAGAAGCGGGCGCTCGGCCGGGAAGGTCACACCCTCGATCCAGCGCCGCGCGGCCATGACCGGCGGGGCAGGGGTGGTGGCGAGGGCGGGGTTGAGGGGCATGGCGCGTCTCCGGCTCGGGGCGGGGGCGGGGGCGGGGGGATGCTAGGACGGGGCGGCGCGGGTTTGAAGGGGAATTCCGGCTTACGGCGCATGGCGCGGGCGCTCCCGCCGCTTGCCGCGCACAGGTGCTCCGCGCGCAGCCTCTTGGTGCCGCGAAAAAGCGCCCTCGGAGCGTGCGAGGGCGGGTGGGTGGGCACGCTCCGAGGGCGCTTTGCACGGATGCGCCAGCCCGCGCCGGTCAACGGGGCGCGTATCAGACCCGCTCGAGCGCCAGTGCGATGCCCTGTCCGCCGCCGATGCACATTGTCACCAGCGCGCGCTTGCCGCCGGTCCGCGCCAACTCGTAGACCGCCTTGATCGTGATGATCGCCCCGGTCGCGCCGACCGGATGGCCCAGCGCGATGGCCCCGCCATTGGGGTTCACCCGCGCCGGGTCGAACCCCAGCGCGGCACTGACCGCAAGTGCCTGCGCGGCAAAGGCCTCGTTCGATTCGATCACGTCGAAATCGCCGACCGAAAGCCCGGTGCGCGCGCACAGCGCCTCGACCGCCGGGACCGGGCCGATGCCCATCACCTCGGGGCGCACCCCGGCATGGGCGTAGCCGATGACGCGCGCCAGCGGCGTGCGCCCTGCGCGCGCGGCCGCATCGGCGCGCGCCAGCACCAGCGCCGCCGCCCCGTCATTGAGGCCGCTTGCATTGCCCGCGGTCACGCTGCCGCCCTTCTCGAAAGCGGGGCGCAGCCCGGCAAGCTTCTCGGCGGTGGTCGGCTTGGGGTGCTCGTCCACCTCGAAGGCGACCTCGCCCTTGCGGGTCTTGACCATGACCGGCACGATCTGCTCGGCGAAGCGCCCCTCGGCGATGGCCCGCGCCGCGCGTGTCTGGCTTTCCAGCGCGAAGGCGTCCTGCGCCTCGCGGGTGATGTCATGCTCGCGCGCGACATTCTCTGCCGTCACGCCCATATGGCCCGTCCCGAAGGGACAGGTCAGCGCGCCCAGCATCATGTCGACCACGCTCGTATCGCCCATCTTCTGGCCGAACCGTGCGGCGGGCAGCGCATAGGGCGCGCGGCTCATGCTCTCGGCCCCGCCGACCAGCGCGAAGTCGGTGTCGCCCAGCGCCAGCGCCTGCACGCCCGACACGATGGCCTGCACACCCGAGCCGCACAGCCGGTTGACATTCATCGCAGGCACCGTGTCGGGCACGCCCGCGCCCATCGCCGCGCGGCGCGACAGGTACATGTCGGCGGGCTCGGTCGCGATGACCGTGCCGAAAACCGTGGTTCCGATCTGCGCGGGGTCGATCCCGGCGCGCGCGATGGCCTCGGCGCTCGCCAGTCGCGCAAGCTCGATGGGCGGCACCGATGCCAGCCCGCCGCCGAAACTGCCGATGGCGGTGCGCGCGCCGCCCAGAATAACGATATCGTCCATGATTGCCCCCTCCGACGTGATGGCCCACTCTAGGACGGATGTGCGGGGCAATCCAGCACGACGCGGCGTCTTGCGCTGCATGTCCCGGACGCGCCGCCGCGCCTGTTCCGACGTGACACGGCGTCCCCCCGCCTGATAGCGTGGCAACGGGCAGCGTGGACGGGGCGGCGTGCGATTGCGCCAGACGGCACGACAGCACGGGGCGGCGACATGCTGGAGCTTTTCACCTATGATGTGTTCACCGAAACGCCGTTTGCGGGAAACCCGCTCGCGATCGTGCGCGATGCGCAGGACCTGACCACCGCGCAGATGCAGACCATCGCGCGCGAACTCAATCTGTCCGAGACGATCTTTGTCATGCCGCCCCGCGATGCCGCCCACACGGCCCGGGTCCGCATCTTCTTTCCCAAGGCGGAGATCCCCTTTGCCGGCCATCCGACCATCGGCTGTGCGATCCATCTCTCCGGGCTTGGCGAGGCCAGCGGCGACGCGGCGGTCGAGATCACGCTGGAAGAGCAGGCGGGGCTGGTCCCGGTGCAGGTGCGCCGCGCGAATGGTCGGCTGACAGCGGAATTCACCGCCCCCCTGCTGCCCAGTCCATGCCGGGTGATCGAGGACACGGCCCTTGCAGCCGCCGCGCTGGGACTGGACAGCGGCGATATCGGGAATGCCGTCGCGACCGCGCCCGAGGTCTGGCAGGCCGGGCCGTCCTATCTGCTTGTGCCGGTGGGATCGGTGCAGGCGCTGGGACGGGCAAGGCCGCTCGGCGATAACTGGGAGATGCTGACCCTCCGCGCGCAGACGATCAGCGCCTGGCTCTTCGCCCCAGACGGTCAAGGGGCATTCCGGGCGCGGATGTTCTCGCCCAGCGGCGGGACGCCGGAAGATCCGGCGACCGGGTCGGCGGTCGTGACCTTTGCGGGGCTTCTCGCGCAGCAGGGTCACTGCACGCCCGGGGAAACCCGCATCCGCGTCATGCAGGGTGTCGAAATGGGGCGCCCGTCCCGGATCGCGGCGCGCCTGGAGATGCAGGACGGGCAACTCGCATGGGTGAATATCGGCGGGTCTGCCGTGCCGATCTCCTCGGGGCGGATCCGGATCCCCTGACGCCACGCCCCTCGCGGCGGCAAAGACAAGCCGCGATGCGCTCTCGGCGCAGCAGGAAAACCACGCACCGGAGACAGCTTTCGGCCGGCCATCGCATATCGGCAACCGCTTTCCCGACCGATGCGACTGCGCCCAAAGCGCCCTCGGGGCGTGCAAGGGCGGGTGGGTGGGCACGGCCCGAGGGCGCTTTCGAAACCTGCGCGCGACTGCGCAGCCGCAAACGGATCAGCCGCGAATGCCCTTACCCGCGCTTGCGGCTGAGTTTCTTGCGCCCCTTGGATCTGGCGACCCGCGCGCGCCCGGCCGCGCGACGCGGCGCGCCCTTGCGGCGCTGGCCAGTGCTGCGACGGGGCGCTTCGCCCTCGACCTCCAGCAACTCCAGCGCGATGCCACCGGTCACGGGCTCGGCTTCGGCCAGCTTGACCCGCACACGCTGCCCGACGCCGATGCGAAAGCCGCTGCGCTCACCCTCCAGCACCTGCGCCTCGGCGTCATGGCGGAAATACTCGTCGCCCAGCGCGCGGATCGGCACCAGACCGTCCGCGCCGGTCTCATCCAGCCGCACGAACGCCCCGAAGCGCGCCACGCCCGACACGCGGCCCGCGAATTCCGCCCCCACGCGGTCCGCCAGAAACGCCGCGAGGTAGCGATCCGCCGTATCCCGCTCGGCCACCATCGACCGCCGCTCGGCCTCGGAAATCGCCTTGGCGGTCTCGTCGATATGCTCGATATCCCAAGCGCTCAGCCCGTCCGGCCCCCAGCCATGCGCGGCGATCAGCGCGCGGTGCACGATCAGATCGGCATAGCGCCGGATGGGCGAGGTGAAATGCGCGTATTCGCGCAAGGCCAGCCCGAAATGCCCGAAATTCTGCGGCGCGTAATAGGCCTGCGTCATCGACCGCAGCGTCGCCATGTTGATCAACTCGTCGAACTCGGTTCCCTCGGCCTGCGCGAGCAACTGGTTGAGGTGGCGCGTCTGCAGCACCTGCCCCCTGGCCAGCGTGAAGCCCGACTCGCCCGCGATTTCGCGCAAGCTCTCGAGCTTTTCGGGGCTGGGTTCCTCATGCACACGGTAGAGCAGGGCCGAGCGGGCCGCGCGCAGGGTTTCGGCGGCGGCGACATTGGCCAGCACCATGCATTCCTCGACCAGCCGATGGGTGTCCAGCCGCTCCTTGAAGGCGACCGAGGTGACGCGCCCCTCGTCCGACAGCACGATCTGCCGTTCGGGCAGGTCCAGATCCAGCGGCTGGCGCCGTGCGCGCGCCGCACGCAGCGCGCGATAGACGCCGAAAAGCGCGGCCATCTCGCCCGCCAGCGGCCCGGTCGCCGCGTCAAGCTGCCCGTCATCGGCCGCCTGCGCCTGCTCATAGGTCAGCGAGGCGCGCGAGCGGATCATCGCGCGGTGGAAACTGTGGTCGCGCTTGGTGCCATCCTCGGCCACCACCATGCGCAGCGCGATGCAGGGTCGGTCTACGCCCTCATGCAGCGAACACAGATCGCCCGACAGCGCATCGGGCAGCATCGGCACCACGCGATCGGGGAAATAGGTCGAGTTGCCGCGCCTGCGCGCCTCGCGGTCCAACTCCGAGCCCGGTGTGACATAGGCCGCCACATCGGCAATCGCGACCCACAGGATATGGCCGCCGGGGTTCCCGGGGTCCGGGTCGGGGGCGACATAAAGCGCGTCATCATGGTCGCGCGCGTCCCACGGGTCGATGGTGGTGAAGGCCAGGTGGCGCAAATCGCGGCGGTCGCCAAGGGGAAGCTCTTCGGCGCTCTCGGCTTCGGACAGCGCGGCGTCGGGGAAGGTGTCGCGGATGCCATGCTGATGGATCGCGATCAGCGAGACGGCTTTCGGCGCGCCCGGGTCGCCCAGCCGCGCGACCACGCGCACCCGTGGCGGGCCGAAACGCGACTTGCCCTCGGGTTCGGCCTGCACCAGTTCGCCATCCTCGGCGCCGCCCGTGTCGGTCACCTGCCAGAACCGATCCGCGCCCTTGTCGATCGGCACGATCCGCCCGCCCTGCGCTTCGCGCCGGAAGATGCCGAGAATGCGCGCGGGGTTCGTGCCCAGCTTGCGGATGATCCGGGCGGTGTAGTCGTGACCCGCGCCGCGCTCGGGGATCAGCCGCGCCAGCACCCGGTCGCCCACACCCAGCGCCGGGGCGCCCTTTTGCGGCGGCAGGTAGATGCGCGGTGGATCGCCCGCCTCTTCCCATTTCACGGGCCGCGCGAACAGATCGCCCTCGGCATCGGGGGGCAGCACATCGAGCAGCGTTACCGGCGGCAGCCCGCCCGCCCGGCGCGAGGCGGCCCGGCGGGTATAGCTGCCTTCGGCCTCCAGCTCGCGCAAGAGCGCCTTGAGGTCCACTTTCGCATTGCCCTTGACCCCGAAGGCGCGGGCGATGTCACGGCGCGTGGCGTCGGGATTCTCGGCCAGCCAGGCGCGCAGCTCTGCAAGCGCGGGAAGGGATCTCATGTCGCGGACGCGGCGGTTGCGGGGGGAAACATGCTGCTCATGCGCGGCCGTCTAGCATGCGCGCCAAGCCCCGTCACGCGGCATTCGCGGCGGGCAGTGCCCCAGCGCAGAAGGAAGCGCCGACATGACCTGCAATTCAATATCTTGCAAGACGATCTTCACGCACGGCAAATCTTGCGCGACACGCCGCGTCATCCCTTGGAGATCGCCTCGAGCCGGTCGCGCGGCAACTCGCCGGGCACGATGGTGATCGGGATGGGCAGATTGCCTGAGTTGCGCGAAAGCTGGGTGACCAGCGGGCCGGGGGAGCTGCCCTCATTGCCCGCCCCGAGCACCAGAATGCCGATTTCGGGGTCGTCCGCGATCTGGGCGAGGATCTGCTCGACCGGCTCGCCCTCGCGGATGACGAGTTCCGGATCCAACCCCTGCCGGTCGCGCATCCATTTGGCGAAAACCTCGAAATGCGCCTCGATCCGCTCGCGCGCCTCCGCGCGCATGACATCGGCGACGCCGATCCAGCCGGCGAATTCCTCCGGCGCGATGATCGACAGGATCTGCACCTGCCCGCCCGTATGCGCGGCGCGCAATGCGGCGAAGCGCATTGCATTCAGGCATTCGCGACTGTCGTCGAGCACCACCAGAAACTTGCGCATCACCCCTCCTGCGCCCGCGCTGCACGCCATCTTGGCCAAAAGCTGGACGGCTGTAAACACAAAGCCGCGCCCGCAGCAGGTCCGGGCCGTCTGCGCAGGGTCTCGGATGCCGGGCGTCGCAGCAGGTCGGGGCGTGGTGCCGGCCGACGCGGCAGTGGGGCGTGCGGCGGATTGTGCCGGGTCTGCGCCCGCGCAGGTAGGCCCGGCAGTCCCATCGCGCAGGAACCGGGAAAACACATTGCGTCCGGACGCCTGGTCAGAGATTGCCGCATGCACCTGTCTGGCGCGACTCCATCAAGCGCCAGCACCCGTCAGCCGGTCCGCGCGGGCGTCTGCCACAGTGTGCTCGCCGCGCCCGTCATTATGCCCGCCCGGGACGATGGACAGCACCCCGGCGTTCCGGCCGGGGCTGGAGCCGCGTGGCGCCGTACCCTGGCGCGCAAACAGCCCCTGACCATCACCTGACACAACTGTGGGACCACCATCACGACGCAACCGGAGACGCGAGCAGCGTCGTGCCATTGTCCCGGTCTCCGGCCGCATTCCGCCCACGACACGCAGCGCTGCAACAGCGCCTTCAGTGGGGCGGCGGGGCACACGCCCCCAGGGCGCTCTTGCCGCCGCATGCGACATGCCTTCGCTGAAAGCCCCGGCCGGACACGCGCTCGGCACAACTGCCGGATGCAGCCCGCGCGCCCGTCTCGGCCCGCCGATGCAGCCGCGCAAGGGGTTGTCACTGCCAGAGTGCGTTTTCCATCACCTGAATTTCGCCCGAGGCATCGACCAGCGCCACGTCGAACCGCCGGTCGGTCAGCTGCCCCAGCGGCTGCGTGCCGAGAAATTCGGCCGCCGTATCGAAAATGCGCCCGATCTGCGCCGCCCCGAGACGGGCCAGCGCGCTGTCGAAGCTGCGGCTTTTCTTGACCTCGACGAAGACGACTTCGCCCGAACGTCCGAGCACCAGATCGATCTCGCCGCGCAGGCCGCGAAAGCGGCGCGCAAGCAGCGCATAGCCGGCCGCCGTGTAGCGCCGCAGCACCGACTCCTCGGCGGCAAGGCCCGCCAGATGGTTGCGCTTCTGCCTCATCGGGATTTCTCCTTTTCCAGTGCCGCCTGATACACCGCGCGCCGCGGCAGGCCCAGTTCTGCGGCCACATGCGCCACGGCCGCGCTGAGCCGCATCTGCCCCAGCGCCGCGTCAAGCGCGACGTCCAGCGCGTCGGCGTCGGCAACCTGCGCCTGCCCGCGGCCGACCACCAGCACGATCTCGCCGCGCAGGCTGCGGTCACGGGTCGCCTGATGCAGCTCGGCCAGGGTCATGCGCATTACCTCTTCATGCTTCTTGGTCAGTTCGCGGCACAGCGCCGCCGCGCGCGCCCCTCCCAGGATATCGCAGCATTCCCCTAACATTCGGCTAATGCGTTTCGGGGATTCGTAGAATATCAGCGTCGCCGGGATCTGCGCCGCTTCGAGCAGGAATTTCCGCCGCGCGCCGGCGCTCGCGGGGGCGAAACCCATGAAGCAGAAGCGGTCGCTCGGCAGTCCCGAGACGTTGAGCGCCGCCAGCATCGCTGACGGGCCGGGGGCGGCGTGCACGGGCAGGCCGGCCTCGGTCACGGCGCGGACAAGCTGATAGCCCGGATCGGCGACCAGCGGCGTGCCGGCCTCGGCGGCATACAGCACGCTCTTGCCCTCGGCCAGCGCCGCGAGCAGGCGCGGGCGCATGCTTGCGCCGTTATGGTCGTGATAGGCCAGCAGCGGGCGCCCGCCGGGGCGCAGGCCGTGAATCTCCATCAGATGCCGCAGGCTGCGCGTATCCTCGGCCACCAGCACGTCGCAGCCCGCCAGCAGGTCGAGCGCGCGCAGCGTGATGTCGCGCGCCGCCCCGATGGGCGTGGCGATCAGGTGCAGGCCCGAAGCGATGGAGCCGGGGGCGATCGTCCCCGTGGCGGTGCGGGTCGGTTCGTGCGGCATGGGGGGCGCGCTCCTCGTGGCCGAGTTCCGCCCGCGCGCCAGTCGAGCGTTTACTTCGCGGGCGGGCTTGCTTACTCTGCGCAGCGAAAGTCCCCGACGCAACCCAGGAGTGCCCATGCCCGCGCGTCCCGCTGCCCCCGCCTCGTCTGTCCTGACCCGCCGGGGGCTGTTGTGCTCGGCCGGAGCCACGCTTCTGGTGGCGGGGTGCGATGTGCCCGCGCTGGCGCCGGGCGCGGGGCCGGGTGGCAGGGTCGATTCCGATCGTCCGGTGCCGGTGGGGCTGCTGGTCCCCGGGGGCGGCAGTTCGGATCGCCAGACGCTGGCGCGCAATATCGAGAACGCGGCCCGACTCGCCGTGAACGACCTGCAGGGCGTGCAACTCGACCTGCGCGTCTACCAGACCGCTGGCGACCCGGCGCGCGCTGCGGCAGTGGCGACGCAAGCAGTGAATGACGGTGCGCGCATCCTTCTGGGTCCGCTTTTCGCCGACGCCACCCGCGCGGTCGCGCCCGTCGCGGCGCAAGCCGGGGTGAATGTGCTGAGCTTTTCGAACAACCCCACGGTCGCGGGCGGCAATGTCTTTCTTCTGGGCGCGATGTTCGAGAATACCGCCACGCGGCTTCTGGCCTTTGCGGCCTCGCGCGGCAAGGGCCGGGTGATGATCGTGTCCGAGCGCAACGAGGCTGGCGAAGTGGCCGAACGTGCCATCCAGCGGGCCGCGCAGCGCAGCGGGGCCAGCATCGTGGCGACGCGCTCCTATGACTTCTCGCAGCAAGGGATCATCGACGCGCTGCCCGGCATCGCCTCTTCGGCGCGGTCCTCGGGGGCGGATGCGCTGATCTTCACCGCCGGGTCCGAGGGGGCGCTGCCATTGCTGGCCGAATTGCTGCCGGAAAACAATGTTTCGCGCAGTGATTACCAGTTCATGGGGCTGACCCGCTGGGACATCCCCCCCGCCACGATGGAGTTGAGCGGGCTGCAGGGCGGCTGGTTCGCACTGCCCGATCCGGGGATGACCGCGCAGTTCGAATCGCGCTACGCCGCCGCTTATGAGCGTTCGCCCAACCCGGTCGCGGCGCTGGGCTTCGACGGGATCGCCGCTATCGGCGCACTGATCCGTCAGGGTGGCAGCAACCCCTTCTCGGTCGAGGCGCTGACCCAGCCCTCGGGCTTTGCGGGGGCGAATGGCGTGTTCCGCTTCCGCCGCGACGGCACCAATGAGCGCAGCCTCGCCGTGGCCGAGATCCGCGATCAGCGGCGCGTTGTCCTGAGCCCCGCGCCGCGCAGTTTCGCTGTGGGTGCCTCCTGAACACGCCGCAACGCATCGCGGGCGCGCGGCCCCTCGCCGATGATGATGATGCGGCGCGTTTCGCGCATGCCGATATCCTCGATTGCGACCAGGTGCGCGCCGCACTCGACGCCGCGCTGGCCGAGGCCATGCCCGAGGGTGCGCGCGCCGGCCGCGCCGTCGTGGTGCAGCATCTGCGGGCGGCGCTGGGCGAGGGGGCGGCGCGGCTCGAGGCGATGTTCGCCGACCACCCGCGCGCCGCGCGCGATTTTGTCGCCGCCAACAGCTGGCTGACCGACCAGATCGTCCGCATGGTGGTCGAGGCCGTGCAGACCCGCATCCACCGCAATTCCAGCCCCTCAGAGGGCGAACGCATCGCCGTGTTGGCAGTGGGCGGCTATGGCCGCGCCGAGATGGCGCCGCATTCGGATATCGACCTGCTGTTCCTGGTTCCGTGGAAGGTCACGGGCTGGGTCGAGCAGGTGATCGAATCCTGCCTCTACATCTTCTGGGACATGAAGCTGAAAGTGGGCCATGCCAGCCGCACCGTGCCCGAATGCCTGCGGCTGGGGCGCGAGGATGTGACCATCCGCACCGCGCTGCTGGAGCATCGCTTCCTGTGGGGCAATGCGGCGCTGGCGCAGACCCTGCGCACGCGGCTGTGGTCGGAGCTTTTCGCCCGTACCCATGCCGATTTCGTCGAGGCCAAGCTTGCCGAGCGCGCCGCGCGCCACGCCAAGGCGGGCAACCAGCGCTACCTGCTGGAGCCCAATGTGAAGGAAGGCAAGGGGGGGCTGCGCGATTTGCAGACCCTCTACTGGATCGCGAAATACATCCACGAGGTCGACCAGGCCGCCGAGCTGGTCGGCCTGGGTTTCTTCCGGGCCGAGGAATACGAGACCTTTCGCGATGCCGAGACGTTTCTGTGGGCCGTGCGCTGCCATATGCACCACCTGTCGGGTCGCGCGGTCGAGCAGCTGACCTTCGATCTGCAGGTCGGCGTGGCCGAGCGGATGGGGTATCGCGACCATGGCGGGCGGCGCGGGGTCGAGCATTTCATGCAGGACTATTTCCGCCATGCCACCCATGTCGGCGACCTGACGCGGATCTTTCTGACCGAATTGGAGGCACGCCACGTCAAGCGCGAGCCAATCCTGCGGCATTTCCTCAACAAACGCAGAAAGTTGCGCTACGGTCTTAAAGTCGTTCAGAACCGCCTTGATATCGAGGATCCATCTGGCTTCCTGGCCGAGCCGCTCAATCTGCTGCGGCTGTTCGAAGAGGGGCTGATCACCGGGTTCCTGCTGCACCCCAATGCCATGCGGCTGGTCGCGGCGAATCTGCATCTGATCGACGACAAGCTGCGCGCCGACCCCGAGGCGCGGCGGCTCTTCCTGCGGCTGCTGCTGAAACACTCCAACCCCGAGCGGGCGCTGCGGCGCATGAACGAGCTGGGCGTGCTGGGGGCGTTCATCCCCGAATTCGACCCCATCGTGGCGATGATGCAGTTCAATGTCTACCACCACTACACGGTCGACGAGCATACCATCCAGTGCATCAGCACGCTTGCCCAGATCGAGCGCGGCGAGCTTGTCGAGGAATTGCCCGTCGCCTCGCGCATCCTGCGCGAGGGGGTCAATCGCCGGATCCTTTATGTGGCGCTGCTGCTGCACGACATCGGCAAGGGGCGGCCCGAGGATCACTCGATCCTCGGCGCGCAGATCGCGCGCAAGGTGGCGCCCCGGCTGGGGCTGAAGCGGGCCGAATGCGAAACCGTCGAATGGCTGGTGCGCTATCACCTGCTGATGGCCGACACGGCGCAGAAGCGCGACATCTCGGACCCGCGCACGGTCCGCGACTTCGCCAAGCTGGTCAAGACGCGCGAGCGGCTGGACCTGCTGACCGCGCTGACGGTCTGCGATATTCGCGGCGTGGGGCCGGGGACCTGGAACAACTGGAAGGCGCAGCTTCTGCGCACGCTATATCGCGAGACCGCGCATGCGCTGGAAAACGGGCTCGAGGCGCTGAATCGCGAGAACCGCGCCGCCGAGGCCAAGCGCGCCCTGCGCGAGGCGCTGGCGGACTGGTCGCGCGGCGCGCTGCGCGCCGAGATGGCGCGCCATTACGACCCCTACTGGCAGGGGCTGCCTCTGGACACGCATCTGGTCTTTGCCGGGCTGTTGCGCGATCTGGGCGCGGACGAGATGCGCATCGACCTGCACCCCGACCCCGACCGCGATGCGACGCGCGCCTGTTTCGTGCTGTCCGATCATCCGGGGCTGTTCGCGCGCTTCGCGGGCGCGCTGGCGCTGGTGGGGGCGAATATCGTCGATGCGCGCACCTACACCACCAAGGACGGCATCGCGACAGCGGTGTTCTGGGTCCAGGACGGCGCGGGCCACCCGTACGAGACCGCCAAGCTGGGCCGCCTGCGCAAGATGATCGCGCGCACCCTGGCGGGTGAGGTGGTGACCGAACGCGCGCTGGAAGAGCGTGACCGCGTCGCCAAACGTGCGCGCGCGTTCCATCTGCCGACCAATATCAGCTTCGACAATGAGGGCTCGGAGATCTACACGATCATCGAGGTCGACACCCGCGACCGGCCGGGGCTCTTGTCGGATCTGGCGCGCACGCTGGCCGATGCCAATGTCTCGATCGCGAGTGCGGTGATCGCGACCTACGGGCTGCAGGCGGTGGATACGTTTTACGTCAAGGACATGTTCGGGCTGAAACTGCATTCGAAATCGCGCCAGGACGCGCTGGAGCGCAAGCTGCGCGCGGCGATCTCCGCCGGTGCGGCACGGGCCGCAAAGGGATGAGGGGCCTGCGCCCGGCCCTGCGGGGCACAGCCCGGCCGGCCCACCCCACCCACCCACCCGTGGGCCGCCCGGGCTGCGCCGGGAGGCTTCGCTGATGGCGCGTATCCGGCTGGTCGCGGGGTTCGTGACCGTGGGGCTCTGGACCTTGCTCAGCCGCGTCTTCGGCTTCGTGCGCGATGTGCTGATGGCGGCCTTCCTGGGCGCGGGGCCGGTGACGGACGCCTTTTTCGTGGCTTTCGCGCTGCCCAACATGTTCCGCCGCTTCTTCGCCGAGGGGGCGTTCAACTTCGCCTTCGTGCCGATGTTCGCCAAGAAGCACGAGGCGGGCGAGGATGCCGAGAGCTTCGCGCGCGATGCGTTCTGGGGGATGGCCGCGCTCTTGCTGGTGTTCTCGACCCTTGCGGTGATCGCCATGCCGCTTCTGGTCTGGGCGATGGCGGCGGGCTTTGCGCAGGACGAGCGCTTCGACCTTGCGGTGCTGTTCGGGCGGGTGGCGTTTCCCTACATCTTCTTCATCTCGCTGGTGGCGCTGCTGTCGGGGATGCTGAACGCGGTGGGGCGCTTCACCGCCGCTGCCGCGGCCCCTGTGGCGCTGAATGTGGTGCTGGTGGGCGCGATGCTGCTGGCCGACCGGGCGGGCTGGGCGATGGGGCTCGCACTCGCCTGGGCGGTGCCGGTGGCGGGGGTGATGCAGCTGGCGCTGCTATGGTGGGCGGTGCGGCGCGCGGGATTTGTGATGCGCGTCCGCGCGCCGCGCCTGACGCCCGAGCTGAAGCGGCTGGCGATCATCGCGGGACCGGCCGTGCTGGCGGGCGGGGTGGTGCAGATCAACCTGCTGGTGGGCCGCCAGGTGGCAAGTTTCACCGAAAACGCGGTGTCCTGGCTGAACTATGCCGACCGGCTGTATCAGTTGCCGCTCGGGGTGGTGGGGATCGCCGTGGGGGTGGTCCTGCTGCCCGAACTCTCGCGCCGCCTGCGCGCGGGCGAGGCGGGCGCGGGGCAGCATGCCTTCAATCGCGGGCTGGAATTCGCGCTGTTCCTGACGCTGCCCGCCGCCGTGGCGCTGGTGGTGATTGCGGCGCCCATCGTCTCGGTCCTCTACGGGCGCGGGGCCTGGACAGTGGCCGATACCGAGGCCACGGCGCTGGCGCTGGCGGTCTATGCGCTGGGCCTGCCCGCCTTCGTGCTGCACAAGGTGTTGCAGCCGCTTTACTACGCGCGTCACGACACGCGCCGCCCGTTCCGCTATGCGGTGGTGTCGATGGTGGTCAATGCGGTCGTCGCCATCGGGCTGATGCCAGTCATCGGCTTCGTCGCGGCGGCGCTGGCGACCAGCGTGGCGGCCTGGGTGATGGTCTGGCAGCTGTGGGTGAATGCGCGCGACATGGGGCAAGCCGCCGAGCTGGACACGCAGATGCACAGGCGGCTGTGGCGGATCGTGCTGGCGGCGCTGGTGATGGGTCTGGTCCTCTACGTGCTGGGCTGGGGGTTCGCGGACTGGCTGGTGGCGCCGGGGCGGCGCTATGCGGCGCTTGGCGTGATGATCTTGGGCGGCGCCGCGGTGTATCTGGGGCTCGCACAGGCGATCGGGGCGTTCTCGCTGGGCGAGATGCGCGCGGCGCTGCGGCGCAGTCGGGCATGAGGGGGTTGGGCGTCGCTGCCCCCCCCCGCGTCGCCAGTGTCTATCCGATCATTGGTGCAAGACTGGCGACCCCCACGGGATATTTCTGGCAAGGATGAAGGACTCTGCGCGTCCCTCCGGTCAGGGGCGGCGCAGCCTTGCGCGCAGGCCCGGGCGCAGCAGGGCGGTGAGGGTCGCGCCTGCGAGGCAGGCGGTGATGTCGGCGACCCAGTCGAGCCCGCCGCCCATGATCGCCGCGAGAGCGAGCCGCGCGCCGAGCAGGGCCGCGACGAGCGCGCAGGCCCGCAGGCGCGCGGCGGTGCCTGTCGCCGCGTGCCAGGCAAGCCAGCCATAGGCGCCCGCAAGCGCGAAGATCAGGGGATAGCCGCCGATCAGCCACGCCCCCGAGGGCGCCATCAGGCCGAAGGCGACACCGCCAATCGCCTGCGCAAGCCCGAGGATCAGCAGAAGCCGCAGCGAGCCCAGCCGCTCGGCGCAGTATTTCCCCAGCGCGGCGGTGATGACGATGACGAGCGCGGCCTGCGCGGGCCCGGCATGGACAAGCCCGAAGGCAAGGTAGCGCGCCAGATGGGGCAGCGGCGTCTGGCCGGTCTCGACCATCCAGCCCTGCAGATCGGGCGTGATGCCGACCGCTGCCCAGGCCTGCGCGCGCCAGCCCGCGCTGCCCGCCCAGTTCACCAGCCCCTGCGCGCCGGCCCAGAGCACGGCCTCGACCGCGGCGATGGCGATGACCAGTGCCCAGACCGCACCGGGTAGCGGTTGCAGTAGGCCGTGCTTGCCTTCCGCCATCGCGCGCCCCTTGGTTGACCTTGTCTGCGGCCAAGGCTAAGGCAGCGCGAGTTCTCTGGCCAGTCAGGACATGTGATGAGCGATCCGCAGCCTGCGCACTTTCCGCAGCGTATCTTCTCGGGCATCCAGCCTTCCGGGGGGCTGACGCTTGGAAATTATCTCGGCGCGATCAAGCGCTTCGTGGCCGCGCAAGAGGCCGGGGTCGAGACCATCTATTGCCTGGTCGATCTGCACGCCATCACTGTCTGGCAGGACCCTGCAAAGCTGCGCCATGCGACCCGCGAGCTGGCGGCGGGGTATCTGGCCGCCGGGATCGACCCCGCGCGCTCGATCCTCTTCAACCAGTCCCAGGTGCCTGCCCATGCAGAGCTTGCCTGGATCTTCAACTGCGTGGCGCGGATGGGCTGGCTGCGGCGGATGACGCAGTTCAAGGACAAGGCAGGCAAGAACGCCGAAGAGGCCTCGGTGGGGCTGTTCGCCTATCCGAACCTGATGGCCGCGGATATCCTGGTCTATCACGCGACGCATGTGCCGGTCGGCGAGGACCAGAAGCAGCATCTGGAACTGGCGCGCGACATCGCGATCAAGTTCAACCACGACTATGGGGTGGATTTCTTCCCGGTGGTCGAGCCGGTGATCGAGGGGGCGGCGACGCGGGGGATGAGCTTGCGCGACGGCACGAAGAAGATGTCGAAATCCGACCCCTCGGACCAGTCGCGCATCAACCTGACCGATGATGCCGACGCGATCGCGGCGAAAATCCGCAAGGCGCGCACCGACCCCGAGCCACTGCCCGAGAGCGTGGCCGGGCTCGACGGGCGGGCCGAGGCACGCAATCTGGTGAACATCTATGCCGCGCTTGCCGATATCGCGCCCGATGACGTGATCGCGCAATATGGCGGACAGGGCTTCGGCGCGTTCAAGCCCGCGCTGGCCGAATTGGCGGTCGAGAAACTCAGCCCGCTCAATGCCGAGATGCGCCGCCTGATGCAGGACCCGGCCGAGATCGACCGGCTGCTGGGCACGGGGGCTGTGCGGGCGCGCGAGATCGCGCAGCCGATCCTCGAGCGGACGCTTGAAATCATGGGCATGATCCGCAGCGTCTGACGCAGCACCCGGCTGAGCGGCGCATATCGCGACAGACTTTTCCGGCCCCGGCGACGGGCCAGAACGCGCCATCGTGGCGCGCGTGCAACCGACCTGTGCGCGGGCGAGGATGCGGGCAGGCCCTGTCTGGCAGGGCTCAGCGGGTCGCTTCGGTCAGGCGGCGCGTGACGTAGTCGCGGACCGTGGAGAGCATCGGCGTCATGTGCCGTTCCTCGTCCTTGAAGAAATGGTCAGCGCCTTCGATCTCGGCATGGGTGATGGTGATGCCGCGCTGTTCCTGAAGTTTCGCGACCAGCGCGCGGGTATCGCGCGGGGGCGCCACGCGGTCGGCGGCCCCGTTGATGATCAGCCCCGAGGCCGGGCAGGGGGCAAGGAAGCTGAAATCATACAGATTCGCCGGCGGGGCCACGGAAACGAAGCCGGTGATGTCGGGCCGCCGCATCAGAAGTTGCATCCCGATCCAGGCGCCGAAGCTGAACCCCACCACCCAGCAATGCCGCGTGTTCTGGGTCATCGACTGGACATAGTCGAGCGCCGCCGCGGCGTCGGACAATTCGCCAATGCCCTGATCATACTCGCCCTGGCTGCGGCCGACCCCGCGGAAATTGAAGCGCAGCACAGAAAAGCCGATCTCGTGAAAGGCGTAATGCAGGTTGTAGACGACCTTGTTGTTCATCGTGCCGCCGAATTGCGGGTGCGGGTGCAGCATGATGGCGATGGGGGCGTCGGGTTTGGTCTGCGGGTGGTAGCGACCTTCGAGGCGGCCTTCGGGGCCTGGGAAAATGATCTCGGGCATGCGGGGCCTTATCCTGTGGTCTGCGATCTCGCGCCGCGCTGGGGCAGGCGGCACGGGGCGCAGAATACTTGACTCATTGGTTCGGGCATTTTAGAAGTATTCTAAATGCTGGGCGGCAGTGACGGGCGTGGGGTCAGGCTGTGCCCGTTTAGGGTGAGACGCCGGACGCGTCAACCAGTTAGCAATGCGGGCAGAATGCGGCGCGTGCCCGGGCATGCGCGGCTCACGGGCCTGATCACGGAGTGCCGGAATGAAACTCTCGACCAAGGGCCGCTATGCGATGATCGCGCTGGTCGATCTGGCGCTCGCCCCGCCGGGCGGGCTGGTCACGCTCAACGAGATCGCCGCGCGGCAGAACGTGTCGCTGGCCTATCTCGAACAGCTTTTCGTCAAGCTGCGCCGCGCCGGGCTGGTCGAATCGGTGCGCGGCCCCGGCGGCGGCTACCGCCTGTCGCGCGGGGCCGACGCGATCCGCGTCTCCGAAGTGCTCGAGGCGGTCGAGGAGACTGTCAGCGCCATGCACACGGGGGCGGGCGCATCCGGCGCTGTGTCGGGGTCCAGGGCGCAATCGCTCAGCAACCGGCTGTGGGAGGGGTTGTCCGCGCATGTCTATGTGTTCCTGCACCAGACGCGGCTGTCGGATGTGGCGGGCAACGCTCTGACACCCTGCCCGGCGGTGCCCAACCTCTTTCAGGTGGTGGATGAGCAGGGGGCATGAGCCCGCTTGCGGTGTGCCGGGGCGCGGGGTCGGTTTGGATATCTGGGCAAAGATGAAAGCAGCAGGGTAAGGCATCTTGGCGCGCGTCTATCTGGATCATAACGCCACTACGCCGCTGCGCGCGGAGGCGCGCGCGGCGATCGCGGCGGCCTGCGATGTGGTGGGCAACCCGTCTTCGGTTCATGCCGAGGGGCGCGCGGCGCGCGCCATGGTCGAGCGTGCGCGCGCGCAGTTGGCCGCAGCCTTGGGGGCCGAAGGGGCGGATATCGTCTTCGTCTCGGGCGCGACAGAGGCCGCGGCGCTGGCGCTGGCCGGGCGCGGGCTGGCCTGCGCGGCGGTGGAACATGACGCCGTGCGCGCCTGGTGCGATGACGGGCTGGCAGTGGATGGCGCGGGCCGCGTCACAGTCCCCGAGCCCGCGCGCGCCACGCTGCAACTGGCCAATTCCGAGACCGGCATCGTGCAGGACCTGCCCGAGGGGCTGGCGGTCAGCGACCTGACGCAAGCCTTCGGCAAGTTGCCCTTCGCCTTCAACTGGCTGGGCGTCGGGATCGGCTTCATCTCTGCCCACAAGATGGGCGGGCCAAAGGGCGTGGGCGCGCTGGTGCTGCGGCCCGGCACTGATCTGGCCGCGCAGCTGCGCGGCGGCGGGCAGGAGATGGGGCGGCGCGCGGGCACCGAGAATATCCTCGGCATTGCCGGATTCGGCGCCGCGGCCGAGGCCGCGCAGCGAGATCTGGCCGATGGGGCCTGGGATCGCGTGTCCGAGATTAGAAATATTCTAGAAAACGCACTGGACGCTGTTGCAAGCAAGACTATTTTTGTCGGAAAAGGAGCGCGTCGGTTGCCCAACACGCTTTGCCTCGCAACCCCCGGCTGGAAGGGCGAGACGCAGGTGATGCAGATGGATCTTGCGGGTTTCGCCATCTCGGCGGGTTCGGCCTGCTCCTCGGGCAAGCTGCGGCCCTCGGGGGTGCTGGGTGCGATGGGGTATGACACGGCCACGGCGTCGGGCGCGATCCGCGTCTCGCTGGGGCCGGAGACGACAGAAGACGAGGTGCTGCGCTTTTCCGAGGCGTGGCTGAGAGAATATCGCCGTTTCGCTGCGCGGGCGGCCTGACAGAGGGGACCGATATGGCGGCATTGGATAGCACAGTGATGCGCGAAGGCGTTGACCGTGAGACGGTCGAAACCGTCCAGTCGATGGGCGGCACCTACAAGCATGGCTGGGAAACCGACATCGAGATGGAGTTCGCGCCCAAGGGGCTGAACGAGGACATCATCCGCCTGATCTCGGAGAAGAACAAAGAGCCCGAATGGCTTCTCGAATGGCGGCTTGACGCGTATCGCCGCTGGCTGACGATGGAGAGCCCCGACTGGGCGATGCTGAACATCCCGATGATCGACTATCAGGAGCAGTATTACTACGCCAAGCCCAAGTCGATGGAGGAAAAGCCCAAGAGCCTTGACGATGTCGACCCCAAGCTGCTGGAAACCTACGCGAAACTCGGCATCCCGCTGAAGGAGCAGGCCATTCTCGCAGGCGTCGAAGGGGCGGACGAGGAACGCAAGGTGGCGGTCGATGCGGTGTTCGACTCCGTCAGCCTTGGGACGACCTTCAAGAAGGAACTGGCCGAAGCGGGCGTGATCTTCTGCTCGATCTCCGAAGCGGTGCAGGAGCATCCGGAACTGGTGAAGAAATATCTCGGCAGCGTCGTGCCGCAGAATGACAACTACTTCGCGGCGCTCAACTCGGCGGTGTTCTCGGACGGGTCGTTCGTCTACATCCCCGCCGGTGTGCGCTGCCCGATGGAGCTGAGCACCTATTTCCGCATCAACGCCGAGAATACCGGCCAGTTCGAGCGCACGCTGATCGTGGCCGAGAAAGGCAGCCATGTGAGCTACCTTGAGGGTTGCACCGCGCCCAAGCGCGACACGCACCAGTTGCACGCAGCTGTGGTCGAGAT
>PXES01000077.1 GCA_003564655.1 Paracoccaceae bacterium | reverse complement strand
TGGATATCGACGAGATGATGGCGCAGCTTCTGGTCGCCGAGGAGTTCACGGCGCTGGAAGAAGTCGCCTATGTCGATCTGGACGAGCTTCTGGCCATCGACGGCTTCGACGAAGAGACCGCCGAGGAATTGCAGACCCGCGCCCGCGAGCGGCTGGAGGCGGCAGCCGCCGCGGCGCTGGAGAATGCGCGCGTGCTGGGCGTTGAGGACAGCCTCGTGAATTTCGAGGGGTTGTCACCGCAGATGGTCGAGGCGTTGGCCAAGGACGGCATCAAGACGCTCGAGGATTTCGCCACCTGTGCCGACTGGGAACTGGCCGGCGGCTGGACCACCGTGGACGGCGAGCGCGTCAAGGATGACGGGCTTCTGGAATCCTTCGACATGAGCCTTGAGGAAGCGCAGGAGCTGGTGATGACCGCGCGCGTCATGTTGGGCTGGGTCGATCCGGACGATCTTGTCGCCTCCGAGGACGAGGACGGAGAAGGTGAAGACGCCGAGGATGCCGCGACCGAGGAGGTGGCGCGCTGAAAGGCGCGCCCCGGGCGATGGCGCGCGGCGGCCGGGTAAAGGATCGCGCAGAGCCCGAGCGGCGCTGCATCGTCTCGGGGCAGACGCAGCCCGCATCCGGGCTGCTGCGCTTCGTGATCGGGCCTGACGGGGCAGTGGTGCCCGATGTGGCGGGCAAGCTGCCGGGACGCGGCATCTGGGTCGGCGCGGATCGTGGCGTGCTGGCACAGGCGGTGCGCAAGAAGGCCTTCGCCCGCGCGGCGCGGCAGCAGGTCGCGGTCCCCGAGGGGCTGCCCGATCTGGTGGAGGCGCTGCTGCTGGCTCGGGTGCAGCAATTGCTGTCGCTCGCGCGCAAGGGCGGGCAGGCCGTTGCGGGGTACGAGAAATGCCGCGATCTGGCGCTGCGGGGCGAAATGGCGGTGCTGGTGCAGGCGCATGACGGGTCGGCGCGCGGCAAGACCAAGCTGCGCATGCCCGAGGGCGAAGGCACGTATGTGGATTGCCTGAGCGCACGGGAATTGGGTTTTGCATTCGCGCGCGATCATGTGATACATGCCGCGCTTCGCGCTGGCGGACTCGGTCAGGCTGTTGTAGAGGAAGCCGCAAGACTGGCGGGCTTTCGCAAGGATATCGGTGGTGATGCCACCGGAGAGGACAAGACGGACGCATGAGCGATACAGACGGGAAGAAGACACTCGGCATCGGCGGCAGGGGCGGCCAGGTGAAGCAGAGCTTCAGCCATGGACGCACCAAGAATGTCGTGGTCGAGAAGAAGCGCAAGCGCGTGGTCGTGCCCAAGCCCGGTGCCGCCCCTGCGGCGCCAGCGGGGCAGGGTGCATCCGGCGCGCGCCCCGATCCCAACCGCCGTCCCGCCGGTATCTCGGATGCCGAGATGGAGCGCCGCCTGAAGGCGCTTGCCGCCGCCAAGGCGCGTGAGACTGCCGAGGCCGAGGCCCGTGCCGCCGAAGAGGCCGCGCGCGAGGAAGAGCGCCAGCGCCGCCGCGAAGAGGCCGAGGCCCGTGAGCGCGAGGAACGCGAGCGCGAGGCCGCCCTGCGCGCCAAGGCCGAAGAAGACGCCCGCGCCAAGGCCGAAACCGAAGCCCGCGCCGCGCGCAAGGTCGATACGCCCGCGCCGGCCGAGCCGGCCGCGCCGATGTCCGAGCGCGCGCGTCCGACCAGTGCGCCCGACAACCGCAAGGCCCCGCGGCGTGGCGATGATGACCGCCAGAGCCGCGCGAAACCGCGCGACGATGCCGGGGGGCGCCGGTCGGGCAAGCTGACGCTCAAGGACGCGTTGGCAGGCGATGGCGGGCGGCAACGCTCGCTCGCGGCGATGAAGCGCAAGCAGGAGCGCGCGCGTCAGAAGGCGATGGGCGGCAGCGCCTCGCGCGAGAAGGTGGTGCGCGAAGTGCAGCTGCCCGAGACGATTCTCGTGCAGGAGCTGGCCAACCGCATGGCCGAGCGCGCCGCCGATGTGGTCAAGTCGCTGATGAAGATGGGCGTCATGGCGACGATGAACCAGACCATCGACGCCGACACGGCCGAGCTGGTGATCGACGAATTCGGCCACAAGGTGGTGCGCGTCTCGGACGCCGATGTGGAACAGGTGATCGAGCAGGTGCCCGACCGCGAGGAAGACCTGCAGCCGCGCCCGCCGATCATCACCATCATGGGTCATGTCGATCACGGCAAGACCTCGCTTCTGGATGCGATCCGCAAGACCAATGTCGTCTCGGGCGAAGCCGGTGGCATCACCCAGCATATCGGGGCCTATCAGGTCACCACCGAAAGCGGCGCAGTTCTGTCCTTCCTCGACACACCGGGCCACGCAGCGTTTACCTCGATGCGCGCGCGCGGTGCGAATGTCACCGATATCGTGGTGCTGGTCGTGGCAGCAGATGATTCGGTAATGCCGCAGACCGTCGAGGCGATCAACCACGCCCGCGCGGCGCAGGTGCCGATGATCGTGGCGATCAACAAGTGCGACAAGCCGTCGGCCGATGCCAACAAGGTGCGCACCGAGCTCTTGCAGCACGAGGTCGTGGTCGAGGCGATGTCGGGCGAAGTGCAGGATGTCGAGGTCTCTGCGCTGACCGGCAAGGGGCTCGACACGCTGCTCGAGGCGATTGCGCTGCAGGCAGAGATTCTCGAGTTGAAGGCCAACCCCGCCCGCGCCGCGATGGGCGCGGTGATCGAGGCCCAGCTCGATGTCGGGCGCGGCCCGGTGGCCACCGTGCTGGTGCAGTCCGGGACGCTGCGGCGCGGTGATGTGTTCGTCGTGGGCGAGCAATGGGGCAAGGTCCGCGCACTCGTCAACGATCAGGGCGAGCGTGTGAACGAGGCCGGGCCGTCGGTGCCGGTCGAGGTGCTGGGCCTGAACGGCACGCCCGAAGCGGGCGACGTGCTCAATGTGGTCGAGAACGAGGCGCAGGCGCGCGAGATCGCCGAGTACCGCCAGCAGCAGGCGCGCGACAAGCGCGCCGCCGCCGGGGCCGCGACCACGCTTGAACAATTGATGGCCAAGGCCAAGGCCGATCAGGACGTGGCCGAACTGCCGGTGCTGGTGAAGGCCGATGTGCAGGGCTCGGCCGAGGCGATCGTGCAGGCGCTGGAGAAGATCGGTAACGAGGAAGTGCGCGTGCGGGTGCTGCATTACGGTGTGGGAGCGATCACCGATACCGATGTGGGCCTCGCCGAAGCCTCGGGCGCGCCGATCATCGGCTTCAACGTGCGTGCCAATGCCTCGGCCCGCAATTCGGCCAACCAGAAGGGGGTCGAGCTGCGCTATTATTCGATTATCTATGACCTGGTCGACGACATCAAGGCGGCGGCCTCGGGGCTGCTGTCGGCCGAAGTGCGCGAGACCTTCATCGGCTATGCCGAGATCCGCGAGGTGTTCAAGGTCTCGAACGTGGGCAAGGTGGCCGGCTGTCTGGTCACCGAAGGCGTCGCCCGCCGCTCGGCCGGTGTGCGGCTGCTGCGTGACAATGTCGTCATCCACGAAGGCACGCTGAAAACGCTCAAGCGCTTCAAGGACGAGGTGAAGGAAGTCATCTCGGGTCAGGAATGCGGCATGGCCTTCGAGAATTACGATGACATCCGCCAGGGCGATGTGATCGAGATCTTCGAGCGCGAGGAGGTCGAGCGCGCGCTCGACTGACCCGCCGGCGTATCACAGAAAAGGGCCGGGATGCGGTTGCGCATCCCGGCCCTTTTCTGTCGAAGATGGCAGATCCCGTCCGGCTGTTCGACGCGCCCGGTGTGTCGCGATCTTTCGTGTCACACGGTTATCACGGCCTGATTGCGAAGGCCGGGGCAATAACGGCCCTCATGCACAATCCCGCGCAAATATGAAGTTGTACTGCCATCCCTCATCGTCATGGCTTGGGATGCGCGAGACCCCGGCGACCGCCCCGGCGGGGATACCTGCGTCCGCATCTTCTTCCGGTATCCAGACGAAGACATCGGTGACGCGTCTGTTCGTCGCCGGATCGACATGCTCACGCACTTCGGCGCGGTTCATGTCGCTGGCCGCGGCGCGCATGTAGCGGCGCCATACAGGCGGCATGCGGTGAAACCGTGAGAGCCCCGCCAGCATTTCGGAAGCCTCGGGAAAGGGCGCTCCGCGCGCTGTCAGGACGAATGTCTCACCTTCCTGAGGGACGAAAAAAATGAGGTCCGCCTCGTCACGATGCCCCAGATGCAGTTGGCCGGTTGCATGGGGTTCATCGGGATGCTCCCAGCTGCCGCCGACCCGCCGGGTATCGAAAAAGTAAGCGTTGCAAACTCGCGGTTCGGCAAGAAGCGTGTCGGCATGCGCGCGGTTCGGCGCGCCATGGGCTCCGATCGCGCATGAGGCGATCATGACGAAAGCGGTGAATAGGTTGCGTTTCGCTGCCATTCGGAAAGTCTGCCTCGCCAGGATGGTGTCGGAGCGTAGTCACTCTTCGATGTCCCGTCCAGACGCGGGGGCTCGCCACAGCCTTGATGCGCTGTGCAGAACTGATCGGATGGCGGATGCTGCGCGCCACGGCGCCCTGCCGTGTCGCCCCGAAGGAAGGGATCTATCGCCAGGCCCCTGGCGACATTCCCTCCGACAGCAATGCGGAAACTTCCGTCGATGGCAGGGACGTCGACAACGAACTGAAAAGCGAGGACGCGGACCGGCAAATCACCCGGCTGACATGTTGAGCCGACGGGCAGATCCGGCAAGTGCCGCTTGCGTAAGTCGGCTCGCGCTGGCTTACGCCGCCAGCCCGTGCGCGCCCATCTCGAGGAATTTCTGCCGCCGCTCGGCGCGCAGCGTCGCCGCGTCGTGCCCCTCGAGCCCCTTGAGCATGTCGGCTATGGCCGCGCCAACCGCCCGGATCATCACCTGCGGGTCACGCTGCGCGCCGCCCAGCGGTTCGGGGATGATGCGGTCGATCACGCCCAGCTTGCGCAGATCCTGCGCGGTCAGCCGCAGCGCTTCGGCGGCCTCGCGCATCTTCTCGGCGTCCTTCCACAGGATCGAGGCGCAACCCTCGGGAGAGATGACCGAATAGACCGAGTGCTCCAGCATCGCGATGCGATTGGCGGTCGCCAGTGCCACCGCCCCGCCCGAGCCACCCTCGCCGATCACGACCGACACCAGCGGCACGCCCAGGCGCAGGCATTTCTGCGTCGCGCGCGCAATGGCCTCGGCCTGGCCGCGCTCCTCGGCCCCCTTGCCGGGATAGGCGCCGGGCGTATCCACCAGCGTGATGACTGGCAGCCCGAAATGATCCGCCATGCTCATCAGCCGGATGGCCTTGCGATACCCCTCGGGGCGGGCCATGCCGAAATTGCGCTTCAGCCGCGATTGTGTGTCGCTGCCCTTCTCCTGTCCGAT
>PXES01000130.1 GCA_003564655.1 Paracoccaceae bacterium | reverse complement strand
TATCTGGCGCTGATCCGTTTTTTCCTGCCGCAGGTGCGGGCGCGGTCAGGGGCGCGCGCGGGCGCGCGGGCGCAGGTCAGCGGGCAGGTGGTAGACACGATTACCAACATCAAGACCGTGAAGCTCTTTGCCCATGCCGATTTCGAGGACCGTGCCGCGCTGAACGCGATGGGCGTCTTTCGCGACCGCGCGGTGGAATTCGGCGAGGTGCAGGTCTGGTTCCGCTTCTCGCTGATGGGGGTGGCGGGGCTCTTGCCGGTGCTGCTGACCGGCGGCACCGTCTGGCTCTGGACACAGGGGGCGGCGAGTCCGGGCGATATTGCCGCCGCAGGCACGGTCGCCATCCGCATCGCGCAGATGACCGGCTGGGTCAGCTTCGTGCTGATGGCGATCTACAGCAATATCGGCGAGATCGAGGACGGCATGAAGACCCTGACCCCGCCGCCCAGCCTGCGCGACGCGCCCGGTGCGGCGGTGCTGGGGCGGGTGCAGGGCGCGATCCGCTTCGACGAGGTGGATTTCGCCTATGGCCGACAGGACGGGGGTGTGACCGGCCTCGACCTGACCATCGCGCCGGGTGAGAAGATTGGCATTGTCGGCACCTCGGGGGCGGGCAAGTCCACGCTGCTCGCGCTCCTGTTGCGGCTTTACGATGTCGAGGGCGGGCGCATCACCATCGACGGGCAGGATATCCGCGAGGTGACGCAGGAGAGCCTTCGCCGCAACATCGCCATGGTCACGCAGGAAACCGCGATGTTCAACCGCTCGGCCTATGACAACATCGCCTATGGCCGCCCCGACGCCACCCGCGCCGAGGTCGAGGCCGCCGCCCGTGCCGCCGAGGCGCATGAGTTCATCCTCGGGCTGGCGGATCACCAGGGCCGCAGGGGCTATGACGCGCATCTTGGCGAGCGCGGCGTGCGGCTGTCGGGCGGGCAGCGCCAGCGGATCGCGCTGGCGCGCGCCTTCCTCAAGGACGCGCCGATCCTGGTGCTGGACGAGGCGACCTCGGCGCTGGACAGTGAGGTCGAGGCGGCAGTTCAGGGCGCGCTCGAGCCGCTGATGACGGGCAAGACGGTACTGGCCATCGCGCACCGCCTCTCGACCATCGCGCGGCTGGACCGGATCATCGTGCTGGAGGCGGGCCGGATCATCGAACAGGGTACGCATGACGAATTGCTCGCGCGCGAGGGCGTCTATGCAAGGTTCTGGGCGCGGCAGTCCGGCGGGTTTCTGGGCTGTGTCGAGGAGGAGGCGTGAATGGATCTGGCGACTGCCGACCCCCCGGAGCTAGGCCGTTCGCTGCGCGGGATCGGGGTGAACCTGCTGTGCCGCGATGTGCAGGCGATGGCGGCCTTTCTGCGCGAGGTGTTGGGGCTCGAGGTCTTGCGCGCGGACGATGATTTCGCCCTGCTGCGCCATGCAGGCGTGCTCTTGCAGTTGCATTCCGACGCGACATTCGGCGCGCATCCGCTGCACGGGCTGTTGCCCGAATTGCCGCCGCGCGGGGCCGGTGCGCAGTTCTATCTCTTCGGGCTCGACCCCGATGCCTGCGTCGCCCGCGCCAACCCTGATGTCGTGCTGGAGCCGCCGCGCGACAAGCCCCACGGGCTGCGCGAGGCCACGATCCTGACGCCCGAGGGTTACGCCGTCAGCCCTGCAATCGCGACATGACGCGCGTCGAGAGCCCCTGTTCGGGCGGTCGCGTCGTCCCGCTGCGGCAGGGGCGATGCCCGGCTCACCGCCCCGGGGTGGCGATCCGGGGCAACAGTTCCGGCAAGCTGCTGCGTGGCGTGCGCTGTCTTGCAGCGATAGGGTGGCAGCGGCGCCGCCCCGCATTACCTACCCCTCGGTCTTACAGGAAAGGTTGCGCCCCATGATGCTGCTTTCGCGTCGGTCCCTTATCCTTGGCTCGCTGGCGCTTGGCGCCTGTTCGCGCGTGCCGCCCTCGCCCGAGGGACCGCTGCGCCCGATCCGGCTGGAGGATGCGTTTGTCGGGCGCTCGACCGGCAGCGGCGTGTTCCGCGTCACGCTGACGGGCAGCGAGCGTCGCTTTCGCGCCGATCTGGACGGCCGGCTGGAGGGGGATCGTCTGACCGTGGTCGAGGATTTCTTCTATGATGACGGCGAGGAGAACACCCTGACCTGGGTGTTTGACCGTGCGGGCCCCGGGCGCTGGACCGGGCGGCGCGACGACACGGTGGGCGAGGCCGAGGTGGTCGAGACGGGCACCGAGATCCGCCTGTCCTACACGGCCGATTTCGAGTCCGAGGGCGAGGTCACGCGGCTTGGCTTCGAGGATGTGATCTATTACGGCCCCGAGGGCCAAGTCATCAATGACGCCGTCGTCACCCGCTGGGGCCTGCCCGTGGGCACGGTCCGCTTCGAGATCACGCGGCTGGCCGGATGATGCGCGCGTCGCGTCGCGGAACCCCTGCGGCGGGTCGTGGCCTGTGCCACGCAGGGATCGGGCCTGCGTGTCCACATCGCCTGTCCCCGATACCAGCGCGGTCCGCATGATCCGGGCGACGATCGAGCGGCTGGGCCATCTGGGCGACGGCGTGGCCGAGGGGCCGGTCTATGTGCCCCGTGCCCTGCCGGGCGAGGTGGTCGAGGGCACGGTGACGGGCGACCGCATGGACACCCCGCGCATCTTTGCCCCGTCGGCCGAGCGTGTCAGCGCGCCCTGTCCGCATTACCGCAGCTGCGGCGGCTGCGCGCTTCAGCACGCGCGCGAGAGCTTTGTCACCGGCTGGAAGCACGAGGTGATTGTCCGCGCGCTGGCCGCACAGGGGCTCGAGGCGCCGTTTCGCCCGGCCCATCTCTCGCCCCCAGGTGCGCGCCGCCGGGCGGGGTTTGCGGGGCGGCGGCTGAAGCGCGGCGCGCTGGTGGGCTTTCATGGCCGCGCCTCGCATGTCATCACGCCAGTGCCCGACTGTCTGGTGCTGCACCCCGATCTGACCGCCGCACTGCCGCTGCTGGAAGAGGTGACAATGCTCGCCGCCAGCCGCAAGGGCGTGCTGGGGCTGGCGCTGACGCGCTCGGGCGCAGGGCTCGACCTGGCGCTGAGCGGGGCAAAGCCGCTCGACCGTGCCCTGCGCGCAACCCTTGGTCAGTGGGCCGGGCGGGCGGGCCTCGCGCGGCTGGCTTGCGACGGGGACGTGATTGCCCAGGCCGCGCCCCCCTGGCAGCAATTCGGCCGCGCCCGCGTCACGCCGCCGCCCGGCGCCTTTCTGCAGGCCACGCCGCAGGCCGAGGCTGCGATGCAGGACGCCGTGCGCGAGATCATGGCAGGGGCAGGCCGGGTGGTTGACCTCTTCGCCGGGTGCGGGACCTTCAGCCTGCCGCTGGCCGAGACGGCCGAGGTCCATGCGGTCGAGGGCGCGGGCGACATGCTGCGCGCGCTCGATCAGGGCTGGCGGCAGGCGACCGGTCTGCGCCGCGTCACGACCGCAACGCGCGATCTGTTCCGCGAGCCCCTTGCTCCCGACGAGCTTGCCGAATTCGACGCCGCCATCATCGACCCGCCGCGCGCCGGGGCCGCCGCGCAGGCCGCAGCACTGGCCGAAAGCGCCATTCCGCGCATTGCCGCGCTGTCCTGCAACCCGGTCAGCTTTGCCCGCGACGCGAAAACCCTCGTCGTGGGTGGCTATCGCCTGGAATGGGTGCAACTGATCGATCAATTCCGCTTCAGCCCGCATGTGGAGCTTGCGGCAGAATTCAGCAGGTAGCATACCGCCCCGGTGACGCGTCACAATCGGAGGACCCATGCTCAGCCGCGAGAAGACCGCCGCCTTCCTGGATCAGGCCTGGGTGCGCAACACGATCATCGGGGTGATCCTGTTCAACGCCGTGCTCTTGGGGATGGAGACCTCGCCCACCCTGATGGGCGCGGCGGGGCCGGTGATCATTGCGCTGGACACCGCCTGCCTGACCATCTTCGTGATCGAGTTGGCGCTGAAATTTCATGCCCAGCGCGGGCAGTTCTGGCGCTCGGGCTGGAACATCTTCGATTTCCTGATCGTCGGCATCTCGCTGATGCCCGGCGCGCAGACTTTCAGCGTGCTGCGTGCGCTGCGCATCCTGCGGTTGTTGCGCGTTGTCTCGGTCAGCCCCAACCTGCGCCGCGTGGTCGAGGGCTTCATCAAGGCGCTGCCGGGGATGGGCTCGGTCTTTCTGCTCATGGGAATGCTGTTCTATATCGGCGCGGTGATGGCCACCAAGCTCTTCTCCGAAAGCTTCCCGGAATGGTTCGGCGATCTGGGCAATTCCGCCTATTCGCTCTTCCAGATCATGACGCTGGAAAGCTGGTCCATGGGCATCGTCCGCCCGGTGATGGAGGTCTACCCCTACGCCTGGGCGTTCTTCGTGCCCTTCATCATGGTCACCACCTTCGCGGTGGTGAACCTGCTGGTCGGTCTGATCGTGAACTCGATGCAGGATGCCCATGCCGCCGAAAGCAATCAGGCCACCAGCGACTACCGGACCGAGGTGCTCAAGCGGCTCGAGGCGATAGAGGCGCGGCTGACAGCCGAGGAGAAGGCGCGCGAAACGGTCACCAAATGACGGATTTGTGAGTGTGCGCACAGGATGGCGGCATTTCTGCGCTTGGCAGAATCGAGCCGCTCGGGCATTGTCATAGGAAAAAAACCGAGGCAGTGACATGACTTTTCTGCGCATTCTGGTCGCGATGGTGCTGGTGGGCATCGTCGCCTCCTGCGGGAAACCGCCGAGCAAATTCCGCACCTATAACGGCCCCGAGGTCACGCAGGTCGTCGTCCACAAGGGCGCGCGGCGGATGGACCTCTATCACCACCACACGCGGCTGCGAACCTTCCGCGTCCAGCTTGGCGGCAACCCCTTCGGCCACAAGCAGCGCGAATGGGATCGCCGCACGCCCGAGGGCGACTACATCATCGACCGGCGCAACCCTAACAGCCGCTTTCATCTGTCGCTGGGAATCGACTACCCCAACGAGGATGACAAGGCCCGCGCCGAGGCGAATGGCTGGCGCCCCGGCGGTGACATCTTCATCCATGGACGCGGGCCGAATTTCCAGAACGCGCGCGGCGACTGGACGGATGGGTGCATCGCCGTGACTGACCGCGAGATGGAGGATATCTACGCCATGGTCCGCGACGGCACCCCGATCCGAATCCTTCCCTGAGGCCAGGGCGCGCGGACGGCGCCAACCACCCTCCGCCATTCGCATTTGCCTGATGACGCGCCTATCCTGCGAAGGGATCGTCACGCAACGACCCCGCGCTGGCACGATTTGTGTGCGATCATGGCAATCTCGTCGTGACCTCGTTGCGAATTGGAAAGACCATGAGCCGTGCATTGAATGATATGCCCGGTCATCGGTATGCACCCGGGCGC
>PXES01000363.1 GCA_003564655.1 Paracoccaceae bacterium | reverse complement strand
TTTTTTGGGTTTCCGTTGATCTATGACACGAAAATTCAGATGATCGAGGCGAAGCAGAAGCGAAACGCGGCACTGGACTGACGGACGGTTGGTCTGCCAGAGAAGGTTTCCGATCTTTCTTGCCCCCGCCTTCAGAGCATCCTGCCAAATGGAGGCAGCCGAACATGGCGATGAAGTTGCTCTACAGGCGCATATAGGATCGGTCAATGTCGAGGGAGGACGCGGGCGGCCTTCGCTTTACGGGTCCTCTTTTCAACCAGGCAGGCATGCGCCGTGGTCACTCTGGCACTGCGGCTCAGAGAGAAATTGTTCGTCCTGCTCTGTAGCCGGTCGGGCCTCAGGTCGGGGTGATAGAGCAAAGGCGTCATGCGGCATGCTCGACCCCAGTTAGCGTTTCGATGAAAGGCCGCATCGGCCGCGTGCTGCAACCGACCTGCCGCACCTCCATCGTTCGGTTGCGCGCCCAGCACGCCGTTGAAGCTGCAACCACGAACGGTCACGGGTGGATAGCGCGAACGGCAGAAAGGTCCCGCTTAGCTGCCTCTATCGACTGCATTGCATGGGGCGCGGGAACCTTTCGTCAGGTGTCGAACACTATGGCTGGCCCCCCGGCGCGGCTTTCGCTAAACCTGCGCCAGTTTCGCCAACCGCAGGAGCCGCCCCGATGGCGCATACGATCGCCGACCTCGCTGCCCGCCTGGGGCTGGAGCATGCGGGCGACGGCACCCTTGTAATCGCACGCGCCGCCGAACCCGCCCATGCCGGGCCCGACGCGCTGGCCATGGCGATGAGCCCGAAATACGCCGAAGGGCTGGCCAAAGGCCATGCGCGCGCCGCGATGCTCTGGCCCGGCGCCGACTGGCAGGCGCTGGGGCTCGCGGCCGCGCTTTTCGCCCCGCGCCCCCGCTGGGCCATGGCCGGAGTGTGCGAGGCGCTCGACCCCGGGTATGATTTCGGCACCGGAATACACCCCAGCGCGCATATCGACCCGAGCGCCGAGATCGGCACGGGTGCGCGTATCGGCCCCTTCGCCGTCATCGGCGCGCGCGCACGCATCGGCCCGAATGCGCGCATCGCGCCGCATGTGAGCGTCGGCGAGGACGCGGTCATCGGCGCCGACGCGATCCTGCATGCCGGCGCGCGGATCGGGGCGCGCTGCGTGATCGGCGAGCGCTATATCGGCCAGCCCAACAGCGTGGTGGGCGGCTGCGGCTTCAGCTTCGTCACGCCCGAGGGCTCGGGCGCCGAGGATGTGCGCGCCACCCTCTCGGGCGAGCGGCAGGTGCGCGCACAGAAATGGCACCGCATCCAGTCACTGGGCGCCGTGCGGATCGGCGACGATGTGGAACTCGGCGCGAATTCCTCCATCGACCGGGGCACGATCCGCGACACGGTGATCGGCTCGGGCACCAAGATCGATTCGGTCTGCCAGATCGGGCATAATGTGCAGATGGGCGAGGATTGCATGATGTGCGGCATGGCCGGTGTCGCGGGCTCGGCCCGGATCGGCGACCGGGTGCTGCTGGCGGGCAAGGTGGCGGTGAATGACAATATCTTCGTGGGCGATGACGTGATCGTCGGCGGCGCGAGCCGGGTCTATACAAATGTGCCCGCGGGCCGCACGATCCTGGGCGACCCCGCCACGAAGCTCGAAACGCAGCTCGAGATCCGCCGCGTCCTGCGCCGCCTGCCGCGCCTTGCGGCGCAGGTCGCGCGGCTGCAAGAGGCGGTGTTTCCGGGCAAGGGCAGCGGCTGAACCTTGCCCGCACAGAGCGACAGCTTATCTGCCTCGGCGAACGGACGCACAGAGAGGCATGGCATGGACGGAGCGGCGATGAACGAGCAGGTCTTCAGCCCCGACGCAGCGCATGAGCGCGACTTCCGCGACGCGCTCGGCCGCTTCGCGACCGGCGTGACCGTGGTGACAACCCATAGCGACAAGGGGCCGCTGGGGATCACCGCCAACAGCTTCGCCGCGCTTTCGCTCGATCCGCCGCTGGTGATGTGGGCACCGGGCCGCTTCTCGCGCCGCTTCAAGGCGTTCGAGGCGGCCGGGCATTTCGCCATCCATGTGCTGGCCGAGGACCAGCTCTGGCTCGCGCGGCACTTCGCCACGGACGGGCTGGATTTCGCGCTCGACGGCGTGACCACGGGGCTGGGCGAGGTGCCGCTGCTGCCGGGTTGCCTCGCACGGTTCGAGTGTCGCCGCCACGCCGTCCATCCGGGCGGCGATCACGCCATCGTCGTGGGCGCGGTGCAGCGCTTGCAGACCCGGGCGGGCGCCGGGCTGAGCTTCTTCAGTGGGCATTACGGGCGCATCGATGCCGGATGAGCGCGGCCATGTGGTGCTGCTGGGCGCCACTGGCAGCATCGGGCGCGCCTGCTGCGCGGAACTTCTGGCGCAGGGCTACCGCGTCACCTGCCTCACGCGCAAAGCCGCAGACGACCTGCCCGTGGGCACCGCGCAACGTGTGGTGGATTTCACCGCCCCCGACCTGCGCGAGCTTGCTCCGATCAGCGCCGTGTTCTCCTGCATGGCCTCGCGCAGCGGGTCGGCGCGCGACGCCTGGGCGGTCGATCACGCCGCCCAGCGTGCAGCGCTGCGCGCGAGCGTCGACGCGGGCGCGGGCCAGTTCATCCTGCTCTCGGCCATCTGCGTGCAGAAACCGCTGCTGGAATTCCAGCGCGCGAAACTCGCCTTCGAGGCCGAGTTGCAGGCCGCCCCCATCGGCTGGAGCATCGTGCGCCCCCCCGCCTTTTTCAAGTCGCTCTCGGGCCAGGTGGCGCGGGTGCAGGCGGGCAAACCCTTTCTTGTCTTCGGCGACGGGCGACTGACCGCGTGCAAGCCGATCAGCGACCGCGATCTGGCGCGCTACCTGGTGGGCTGCATCAGCGCGCCCGACCGGCAGGGGCGCGTCCTGCCCGTCGGCGGGCCGGGCCCGGCGATCAGCCCCCGCGATCAGGCCGAGATGCTGGCCGAGTTGCTGGGCCGCCCGGTGCGGACCCGCCAGGTGCCCGTCGCGCTGATGGATGCGATCATCGCCACCCTGTCGGCACTGGGCCGGGTTGCCCCCCGCATGGCCGAGCGCGCCGAATTCGCCCGGATCGGGCGCTACTACGCGACCGAGTCGATGCTCGTCTGGGACGTCGCGCGCGGGGCCTACGACGCGGACGCTACGCCCGAATTCGGCACCGACACGCTGCGCGACCACTACCGCCGCCTGCTCGCGGGCGAGGACCGGCACGATCTGGGCGCACACGCAGTGTTCTAGCACGCCGGTCCCCCGGCCCGCGTCGCGGCAGCGAGCAAGCGCCCGGAACGGGCGCGCGGCGGGGGTGGGTGGGCGGGCTGCCGTGACGCGGGCCGGGGGACCGAGCCCGGGCATGGGGAAAAGCGCCCGCTCGAGGCCCCGCCCGCCCTCCCATGGCCTCTCGCGGGCGCTGCCCGGCCCGGCGGGCCGGGCGAGGACCCCGCCCCTCGCAACCCGTGCGCATCTCTGCTAACCGGATGGCTGGACCTGCCGCGAGACCCCATGCCCACTGCCCCTGCCCTGAGCACCCATGACACCACCCGCGCGATCCTGACCATCTGCGCGGGCGTGGCGTTCCTGGTGGCCAATGACGCGCTCGCCAAGCTGCTGACCGACCGCTACGCGCCCATCCAGATCGTCTTTCTGCGCAACCTCATCGCCGCCCCGATCATCGCCGCGCTGATCCTCGTGCTGGTGGGCCACGCAGGGCTGCGCACAAGCCGCCCGGGCCTGCACGCGCTGCGCGGGGCCGTGATGATGCTCGCTGCCACGCTCTATTTCACGGCGCTCAGCCTGATGCCGCTTGCCGCCGCCACGGCGCTGATCTTCTCGGCGCCGATCTTCATCACCGCCCTGTCCGTGCCGCTGCTGGGCGAGGCGGTGGGCTGGCGGCGCTGGGGCGCGGTGCTCCTGGGCTTCATCGGTGTGCTGGTGATCGTCCAGCCGGGCAGCGACGCGTTCCAGCTTGCCGCGCTGCTGCCCGTGGGGGCGGCGATCTGCTACGCGTTCTTCATGCTCTCCGCCCGCTGGCTGGACCGGGACGAGGGCTGGTGGACGATGATGCTTCTGGTGATGGCCTTCCCCGCGCTCTATGCCGCGCCCTTCGCCATCGCGGTCTGGACGCCGCTGCGGCTGGCCGATCTGGGGCTGTTCCTGGGTATCGCCGCCTGCGGCAGCCTGGGGATCACACTGATCGGGCAGGCCTTCCGCATGGCCCCGGCGGCGATCGTCGCGCCCTTCGACTACACCGCGCTGATCTGGGCCACTGGCCTGGGCTGGCTGATCTGGGGCGAGATCCCGACATTCTGGACCCTGATCGGGGCCCTTGTCATCGCGGCAAGCGGCGTGCTGATCATCCTGCGCGAGGCGCGCAGCACCAGCCCGCCCCGGTAATAGTGAATTATAACAATATCTTGTATGGCGTTTCTCAAGTTGTCCAGCACCCCGTAGTCCGCAACTCGCAAATTTCCAGTTGATCGCGGCCTGCGCATCGCCTACCCCGAAAGAGATGGTGCCCGGGGCGACTCGGGAGAATAGGGAAACCGGTGCAAGCCCGGTGCTGCCCCCGCAACTGTAAGCGGTGCGCCCCCGATCACGCCACTGGACGCGACTGCGTCCGGGAAGGCCGGGAAGCGCGCAAGCCGCGAGCCAGGAGACCTGCCATCGCATCGCAAACACCAAGCCGGGCGGGGCGTCCGGAGGAGGGCACATGACCAGCGAAGACGGCGGATCCGGCCGCGCCCCTGCTGCACGCAGCGGGGCGCGCCATGCAGGATGACACGCTTCACCTGACCGCGACCACCCCTTGCGCATTGCGCGGCGGCCCCTGCCTGGCCGGGCACGCCTTTCTCGAGCGGCTGTCCCATGCCCTCGGCCTCGCGCGGCGCGTCACGGGCACCCCCCCCGAGATGGCAGGCACGGTCACGCTGCGCGGCTGCCCCGCGCTCGCCGCCTGCCCGCTGCGCTGGCAGAGCACGCCCGAGGCGGTGGAACTGGCACATGAACGCCGCGTGCTGCTGCGCGGGCATCTCGCGCCAGCGGTGGTGCAATGAGCTGCCCGCCGCCCCGCGCCGCTGCACTTGCGCTTGACGGCGTGACCTGGGGCGCCGGGCTGACGCAGCCCGTGTCGCTGACGCTCGCGCCGGGGCGGGTGCTGGGGGTGCTGGGGCCGAACGGCGCGGGGAAATCCACGCTGCTGCGGCTGATCTACCGCTTTCACCGCCCCCGCGCCGGGCAGGTGCGGCTAGACGGGCGGGATATTCACGCCCTGCCCGCCCGCGCTGTCGCGCAGCGCGTCGCCGCCGTGCTGCAGGAACAGCCCACCGATTTCGCCCTGACCGTGGCCGAGATCGTGGCGCTGGGCCGCGCGCCGCATCGCCGCCCGCTTGCCGG
>PXES01000144.1 GCA_003564655.1 Paracoccaceae bacterium | reverse complement strand
TCTGCCTTCGGAGGGCAGCGCTCTATCCAGCTGAGCTACGGGTGCCACGCCACGGTCTATACTGGCCCGCGCGGGTCTGTGCAATCGGATATCGCCAAAACGCAGCGGGTCGGCCCACGTCGTCCGGTCGCCCCGTTACGCGAACAATTCGTGGCACAGCTCCAGCGCATCGACCAGCGCATCGACCTCGTCGCGGGTGTTGTACATCGCGAAGGACGCGCGGCAGGTCGCACTCACCCCCAGATGCTCCATCAACGGCCCCGTGCAGTGCTGGCCCGCGCGCACGGCGATGCCCTTCTTGTCGAGCACGGTCGAGATGTCATGCGCATGCGCCGCGCCTTCCAGCGTGAAGCTGAAGATCGCCCCCTTGCCCGGCGCATTCCCCTGCACGTTCAACCAGTTCAGCCCCGTCAGCCGCGCCTGCGCGTAATCGCGCAGATCGGCCTCATGCGCGGCGATGGCCTCCATCCCCACGCCCATCATGTACTCGACCGCCACGCCCAGCCCGATCTGCTGGACGATACCGGGGGTTCCGGCCTCGAACTTGTGCGGCGGGTCGTTATAGACCACGCCGTCGCGCGTCACCTCGCGGATCATGTCGCCGCCGCCCAGGAAGGGGCGCATCTCGGCCTGCCGCGCGCGCGAGATGTAGATCGCGCCCGAGGCCGACGGCCCGTAGAGCTTGTGCCCCGTCACCGCATAGAAATCGCACCCCAGCGCCTGCACATCCACCGGCATGTGCACTGCCGCCTGGCTGCCATCGACCAGAACCGGCACGCCCTTCGCGTGCGCCCCCGCGCAAATCGCACCCACATCGACCACTGTGCCCAGCACGTTCGACATATGCGTGACGGCCACCAGCTTCGTACGCGGGCCGATCGCGTCGATCATCGCCTGCGGATCGAGCACGCCTTGCGCGTCGCACTCCACCCAGCGCAGCACCACGCCCTGCCGCTCGCGCAGGAAATGCCAGGGCACGATATTGGCGTGATGCTCCATCACGCTGAGGACGATCTCATCGCCGGGTTCAAACCGTGGCATGGCCCAGCCATAGGCGACCAGATTGATGCCCATTGTGGTGCCGGTGGTGTAGATGATCTCGTCCTCATGCGCGGCGTTCAGAAACCGCCTGAGCGTGCCGCGAACGGCCTCGTATTTGTCTGTCGCAAGGTTAGAAAGGTAGTGCAACCCCCTGTGCACATTGGAATATTCTTCGGCATAGGCGCGCGTGACCGCGTCGATGACCACCTGCGGCTTCTGCGCCGAGGCGCCATTGTCGAGATAGACCAGCGGCTTGCCGTTCACCTGCCGCGACAGGATCGGAAAATCCGCACGAATGGAGGCGACATCAAGCATGGTCACGCCGCCTCGGGGGCGATGCCCAGCATCGCCAGCAGAATGGCCAGCACCATCGCGATCCCGAACACCGAAAAGATGATCCCCACCCCCACCTTCAACGCCGAGGTGAAGCCATGCAGCGCCAGGATGAAATGCGACAGCACATAGAGAAAGACCACCAGCGCCAGCACCGCGATCAGCCCGAACAGCGGCGGGATCAGCACCAGCGAGATGATCTGCAGCACCTGAAACACCAGCATCACGAATTGCAGCCAGGCGATCAGCAACAGCGTGTCGGGAAACCGCCCCACCCCGCCGCAGGCCCGCCCGATACCCTGCACCGCGACGACCATGGCCAGCAGCACCGTGGTCTGGAACATCGCCATCATCGCAAGGCCGCCACCAAAGGCCCCCTCGCCCATCACCAGCACCGAAGCCTGACCCAGCAGCACCGACAGCACGACCACCAGCACGAAACCCAGCCAGCGCGCATCATCGGGGACATTCATCGCCAGCAGACGCTCGGCCGCCGCCTTGGGCTGCGTCAAGGTCTCGCGCACCAGCGCACTGATCGCCGAGATCGTCAGATCCATTACCCGTTTCCCTGTCGCTTCCATACGCTACGCCGCGCCCCGCTCGAGCTGCACCACGCGGCGCAGCCCCGCGCCCAGTATGTAGAGAAAAGCGCCAAGGACCACAAACCCGAATAGCTGCACCTCCGGCCCGAGTCCGGCGATCCCGCGCAAGCCGCCCTGCACCAGCATCAGCGGCGCGACGCAAAGCAGCGCCCAGAAAAACGCCAGCCGCACCCGCAGCCCGCTGACCGGCCCCGCGACCAGCCGCAGACCCAGCTGCAACAGCCCCGCCACTCCGTAAAGAAGCAGCGGCAACATGAACATCACCCCGAAAAGCGCACCGCCCATGCGCTGCTCGAAGCTCACGCTCGGGTCCACCGCCGCCGCCCGCGCCAGCCCCGGCCATTGCGCGACATAGATCAGCCCGCAGGCCAGCGTCAGGAAGAACAGCAATTGCGGCTCGCGCAGCCCCTGCGCGTCCAGCCCGGCAACCACCTCGCCGGGCCTGCGATAACTGCGTGCGATGTTTCGAACCAGCGACATGAGCCCTGCCATGCCCTTTCATCTGTGCCAGAATATCCCGGGGGGCGGGCGGAGCGAGAGGGGGGCAGCGCCCCCACCCGCCGCTGCCTCAGGCGCGCCGGGCGAGCCACGCCTCCAGCCGGTCGCGCAGATCCTCCGCGAGCCCCGCATCCTCGATCTCGTCCAGCGCTTCGGCCAGAAAGGCCAGCACCAGAAGCAGCTTCGCCGTGTCCTCGGAAAGCCCGCGCGCGCGCAGATAGAACAGCTGCACCGGGTCAATCTCGCCCGAAGTCGAGCCATGGCTGCATTTCACGTCATCGGCGTAGATCTCCAGCTCCGGCTTGGCGAGGAATTGCGCATCCTCATCCAGCAGCAGCGACTGGCTGATCTGGTAGCCATCGGTGAGCTGCGCGATCTGATCGACCAGGATCTTGCCTTGGAACACGCCCACGGCCCCGTGCCGCAGCACCTTCTTGAAGACCTGCCGGCTTTCGCAGCGCGGCGCGCCATGGGTGATGTACACCGTGTCGTCATGGTGGAACGCGCCGTCGCCCACCGTTGCGCCCGCCAGATGCGCGGACCCCTCGGCCCCGTCCAGCCAGACCACCGCCTCGTTGCGAATGAGCGCGCCGTTCGCCGTCAGCGTGAAGGATTTGAGCTGCGACCGCGCGCCCAGCCGTGCGAACAGATGCGCCACGCCCGCGCGTTCATGGTCGCGGCCCTGCGCCCGGACATGGTGCAGCGTCGCGCCATCGGCGATATCGACCTCCATCACCTGGTTGAAGCGCGCCGCCAGGGGGCCGTTCTCGAGGATCGTGGCCTCGGCCCCGGCCTCGACCCGGACCAGATGGTGCACCATCGCATCGGCCTCGGCGCTCGAGCGGTGATAGATGATCGAGATCGGCTTTTCCGCCTTGGCGGTCACACGGATGAGCAGCCCCTCACGCGCCTGCGCGGTGTTCAGGCTGGCGAGCGACCGCTCGACCGGGCGCTGCCCGCGCGCTTCGAGCGTGCCGTAGAGGTCGCGCGCCCAGTGCAGATCGCTTTCCCCGGCCTGCGCCAGCGTGCAGATCTCCACCCCGGCCAAGTCCATCGCATCCGAGGCCTGCGGATCGAACACCCCGTCGACGAAGACCAGCTTCACCCGGTCGATCTGGCCGAAGACCGGCGCCTCGCCCTGGGTGTCGTGCAGCGCGGCGGGGGCTGCCCCGGCGTCGGTCAGGCGGCGCGGGTCGGTGTATTTCCAGTATTCGTCGCGCTTGACCGGCAGCCCCATCTCCAGCACCCGCTCGCGCGCGGCCTTGCGGGCGCGGGTGATCCACGCGCCCCCCTCGGGCAGCGCCACCCCGTCGAGGAGCGCGCCTGCGGCATCGACCTTCTGGGCCTTGAGTTTCGCGCGCGGGATCATGATGCGGCCTCGGCCAGCAGGTCGCCATAGCCGTTTTCCTCAACCTCGAGCGCAAGCTCCGGCCCGCCGGTCTTGATGATCCGGCCTTCGGACATGATGTGCACGACATCGGGTTTGATATGGTTCAGCAGCCGCTGGTAATGCGTGATCACCAGAAAGGACCGCCCCGCATCGCGCAGCGCGTTCACCCCGTCGCTGACCAGCTTCATCGCGTCGACATCAAGGCCCGAATCGGTCTCGTCAAGGACGCACATCTTCGGCTCGAGCATCGCCATCTGCAGGATTTCATTGCGCTTCTTCTCGCCGCCCGAAAAGCCCACATTGACCGGGCGCTTGAGCATCTCGGCGTCGATCTGCAATTCCCTTGCCTTGGCGCGGACCAGTTTGAGGAACTCGCCCGCAGACAATTCGTCCTGCCCGCGCGCCTTGCGCTGCGCGTTCACCGCCGTGCGCAGGAAGGTCATGTTGCCCACACCGGGGATTTCCACGGGGTATTGAAACGCCAGGAACAGCCCCGCCGCAGCACGCTCCTCGGGCTCCATCTCCAGCAGGTCCGCACCCTCAAGCGTCGCGCTGCCTTCGGTCACCTCATACCCGTCGCGGCCCGAGAGCACATAGGAGAGCGTCGATTTGCCCGAGCCATTGGGGCCCATGATCGCATGCACCTCGCCCGGCTTGACCGACAGCGAGACCCCGCGCAGGATCTTCACCTCGGAATCTTCTTCAAGTTCACAGTGCAGATTGTTGATTTCCAACATTTATCCGGTTCCCTTTACTGTCCGCGCATACCGCGCCCGATAATCTCGCCCTGTCCACGGATCTCGGTGCGGTGCGCCATTCCATTCAGTTCGACAACAGTGTCATCAGCGATCAGTGTTCCGCCGATCATCCCATCGACAACGACACGCCCACCCCCGCTGACAAACAGATTTCCACCAATCATGGCCGTGCGGAGGATGTGCGCATCCTCGGTGATCCGCAGATCACCGGGGTGCATTCCGTCCACGCGCCTCAGCCGACCGACCCTTCCAGCGAAATCGCCACCAGCGCCTGCGCTTCCATGGCGAATTCCATCGGCAATTCCTGCAGCACTTCCTTGCAGAAGCCGTTGACCACGAGTGCGACCGCCTCTTCCTCGTCCATCCCGCGTGAGCGGCAATAGAACAGCTGGTCGTCATCGACCTTCGAGGTCGTGGCCTCATGCTCCACGCGGCTCGAGGCGTTCTTCACCTCGATATACGGCACTGTATGCGCGCCGCAGCGGTCGCCGATCAGCAGGCTGTCGCATTGCGTGTAGTTGCGCGAATCCTTGGCTTTCGGGTGCATCGACACCAGCCCGCGGTAGGTGTTCTGCGCATGCCCCGCGCTGATCCCCTTGGAGACGATCCGCGAGCGGGTGTTCTTGCCCAGATGCACCATCTTGGTGCCGGTATCGGCCTGCTGCCAGTTGTTGGCGATGGCGATCGAGTAGAATTCGCCCTGCGCGTCGTCCCCGCGCAGGATGCAGGAGGGGTATTTCCACGTGATGGCGGACCCCGTCTCGACCTGCGTCCACATGCATTTCGCCCGTGCCTCGCGGCAGTCGGCGCG
>PXES01000058.1 GCA_003564655.1 Paracoccaceae bacterium | reverse complement strand
CTGAAGACGCCGAGCGGCCTCTCGCTCCATGCATACATCTGCACTGTCTGGACGTCAGGGCCAGATGGACTCCTCGTTGATCCGATCCACCAGACACCCCGCACAGACACGGACCCACAGATCAAGCCTCATGGGAATCCCGTATCGAAATGGCCGCAACGCGTTCCAGGCTCGCCCAGACCAAACTGGCCCTTGAGATTCCCTTGGGTCTTTGTTTCGGATCCAAAGTAACGGCCGTGAAGACGGTCCGGATGGATGGGCAACCATAGTCTTCTGACCTCCGTCAGCGGATCAAGGTCGCGCTGGCTGTGGGCATGTCGGCGACCCCGGTCGCCCAAATTCGACAGCCAATCGCGTATATGATCAGAATTCGTGGCGCGCGGTTTGCGTTTGTGTGACGACATCTGGCGTCAGGCGGTTTTTGGCAGGCTCCAGTCGCCGCAGAGGTCTAGGGCCGTTTGGGTGGGGCGTTTACGGCCCCGGGGGCGCTTTCGGCGCGCGCACGCGACAGTGTTCTGCCGAAAGCGTCAGCCAGAAGCGGCTTCACCCGCCGCAAGCTGCGCTTTTATCACCCCCGCGCGCGCCACTGCGGCAGCCATCGCCACGCCCGTCTCGGCCAGCGGCGCCACATGCGAGATGACAGGGGTGACATCCAGACGGCCCGACTGCAGCAGGCGCAGCACCGGGGCGAAGGCGGCGGCGAAGCGGAACGAGCCCGCGAGCGTCAATTCGCGCGCCATGATGTCATTGGCGGGCAGCGCCACCTCGGGCGGCAGGGTGCCGATCTGGACGATCGTGCCCCCCCGCTCGACCAGCGCGATGGCCTGCGCAAGGGCAGCGGGGGCGCCCGAGGCCTCGAAAGCCACGGCGATCCCGTCCGGTGCGGCCGCCTCCACGGCCTCGGCAAAATCGGGCCGCTGCGGGTCGAGCGTCGCGTCCGCCCCGATCCTCAGCGCGGTCTCGCGCGCAAAGCTGTCGGGATCGCTCAGGATCACTGGCGCAGCCCCCGCCGCGCGCGCGAGCAGCGCGGTCAACTGCCCGATGGTCCCGCCGCCCGTCACCAGCACCGCGCGCCCGGCAAGCCCACCGGCGCGGCCCAGCGCGTGCAGGCACACGCTCAGCGGCTCGATCAGCGCCGCCGCGCCCCATGTCACCTGCGCGGGCAGGATGTGGCAGTTGCGCGCCGGAACCGCCACATATTCCGCAAAGCCGCCATCGAGATGCGGGTCGCAACTGGCCGAGCCGAGAAAACGCATGTTCAGGCACAGGTTCGACCGACCGACCGCGCAATAGCGACAGGCGCCGCAGGGGTGCGACGGGTCCACGGCGACCCGCGCGCCCAGCAGCGATGGCGCCGCCCCTTGCCCCAGCGCCACCACCTCGCCCGCAAGCTCATGGCCCAGGACAAAGGGGCGTTTGGGCACGAAACGCCCGACCTTGCCATGCGTGAAGTAATGGATGTCGGACCCGCAGATCCCCGCGCGGCGAATCGCCACCAGCACCGCGCCCGGCCCGGGTTCGGGGCGGGGCAGTTCGACCGCGCGCAAATCGCGCGCGCCGTGCAACTGAAAGGCCAGCATCGTCTTGCCCATACCCGTCACCTTCCGAACACCAGCGTCGGCAGCCAGGTCGATAGCGCCGGGATGTAGGAAACCATCATCAGCACCACCAGATTGCAGATCAGGAAGGGGGCGATGGCGCGCACGATGGCGGGCAGCGACACCCGCGCGATCGATCCGCAGACGAACAGGCACACCCCCAGCGGCGGCGTGGTCAGCCCCAGCATCAGGTTCAGCACCGCGAAGGTGGCGAAATGGATCGGGTCGATGCCCACCGAGGTCGCCAGCGCCAGCAGCGGCACGAAGAGGATGATCAGCGCGGCGATGGTCTCCATGAACATGCCGACGAACAACAGCACGAGGTTGATCAGCAAGATCACCACGATCCGGCTTTCGGTCACGCTGAGCACTGCGCCGACGATGGCCTGCGGGATGCGCTCGGTCGACAGGATCCAGCCGAAGACATTGGCAAAGCCCACCAGCGCCAGGATCGCCGCCGAGGCGATGCCCGACCGGATGATGATCCCCGGCACGTCGCGCAGCTTCAGCCCGCCATAGACCAGCGTGCCAACCAGAAACGCATAGATGCAGGCGACGACGGCGGTTTCGGTGGGGGTGGCGATGCCGGTGACCAGCCCGCCGATGATCAGCCCCGTCATCGCCAGCGCCCAGAGCGCCGAGACGAAGGCGCGGCCCAACTCGCCAAAGCCCTGCCAAGCCTGCACCGGATAGCCGTTGCGGCGCGAGACGACATAGCAGGTGACCATCATCGCGACGCCCAGCAGCAGCCCCGGGATCGCCCCGGCCATGAACATCCGCCCCACCGACAGCCCCGAGAGCGCGCCGACGATGATCATCGGCACCGAGGGCGGGATCATCGGCCCCACGGTCGAGGAGGCCGCCGTCACCGCCGCCGAAAAGGGCGCCGGGTAGCCCGCGCGTTTCATGCCCGGGATCATCACCCCGCCGATGGCCGCGGAGTCGGCCACCGCCGTGCCCGAGACGCCACCGAACAGTAGCGAACTGGCGATATTCGCCTGCCCCAGCCCGCCGCGCATCCAGCCCACCAGCGCGCTGGCAAACCGCACGATCCGCTCGGTGATGCCGCCCGCGTTCATCAGGTTCCCGGCGAGGATGAAACCCGGGATCGACAGCAGCACGAAGACATCGAGCCCGGCATACATTCGCTGCGGGATGATCACCAGGGGCATCCCCTGAAACAGGATGTAGGCCATCGAGGCCAGCCCCAGCGCCACCGCGATCGGCAGGCCGAAGACCAGCGAGCCCAAAAACACGCCGAAAAGGACAATCAGCTCCATCAGGGTCTTCCGTGCCGGGGTGTGGTCATGGGCGCGGGTCCTGTTCGGGGCCAGTGCCGGGCCGCGCGCCGGTAAGGGCAGATGGCTCCGCGAGGGCCGGGTCGTCGAGGGGGCGCGGGCGCCCGTCGTTGCGCCCGGTCAGCATCTCGATCACCCGCAGCGCGGCAAAGAGCGCCAGCCCCGCGAGCAGGACAATCGTGGCAAGGTGGCTCCAGGTCATGCGGATGCCAAGGACCGGCGATCTCTGGATCTGCCCGATGCCGACAAAGCGCCAGGCCGGTTCGATCAGCAGCACGGCCAGCCCGCAGACGATCACCGCGCCGACCAGCCGCAGCATCCAGCCCAGCCGCTCGGGCATGGCATCGACCGCGATGTCGATGCCGACCAGATCGCCCGACCGGTAGGCCAGCCCGATCCCGAAGGCCGCGATGTAAAGCAGCGCGAAGCGCGTCAGCTCCTCGGTCCAGGCGGGCGAGAAGGGCAGGAAATTGCGGCTGACGACCTGCACGGTCACGGCAAAGATCACCACGCCGAAGGTGATCAGCAACCCCGCGCGAAAGACAAATGTGACGAATGCAGCAATCCGGTCCATGGAGCCACCCTGTGCAGTCTGGCCCCCGCCGCATCCGGGCGGGGGCCGGGGCCGAACCGCATGCGCGGTTCAGCGGTCGAACAGACCCTCGACGATCTCGCGGATCTCGTCGGGGACATTCGACAATACCGCATCGCGGGACGCATCGGCAAATGCCGCCTGATCGACCTCGACAAAGGTCATGCCCGCGCTTTCGAGGAACTCGCGATGCTCTTCCTCCTCGGCGATGAACAGCTCGCGCTCATACTCCTGGGTGCGGCGCGCGGCCTCCATCACGGCGTCCTGATCGGCTTCGGACAGCTCGTTCCAGGTCACCTCGGACAGCGTCAGATAGATCCACGACCGCACATGCGCGGTCATGTTCACATGGCTCTGCACCTCGTTGAAGCTGGCCGAGCGGATCAGCGCCAGCGGGTTTTCCTGCGCGTCGATGGTGCCCGATTGCAGCGAGGTGAACACCTCGCCAAAGGCCATCGGCGTGGGGCGTGCGCCCAGCGCCTGCCACGTATCGACGAACAGCGGCACGTTGGGGACGCGCAGCCGCAGCCCGTCAAGCTCTTCGGGGGTCTCGATGGCGCGGTTGGCGGTCAGGTGGCGCGGGCCACGCGCGAAATACGCGATGGGGCGGACCTGCGCGTTCTCGATGATGGCGGCCTCGATATCGGCCCCGATCTCGCCCGAGGCGATCTCGTCCATTTCCTCGAGCGACTGGTAGCCATAGGGCACCGCCAGCAGTGCTGCCATGTCAGTCCAGTTCTGCAGGCTCTCGCCGGTGATCGTCATGTCCACGGTGCCAAGCTGCATGCCGTTGATCATGTCGATCTCGCGGCCGAGGCTCTCGTTCGGGAACACCTCGACGGCGATGCGCCCGTCGGTGAGTTCGGACAACTGCTCGCCGAAATAGACCGAGGCGAGATGCCAGACATTGTCCTCGTTGGCCAGATGGCCCAGTTGCAGCGTGCGCTCCTGCGCGTATGCCGGCATGCCGGTCAGCACGAGCGCCAGGGCGGTTGTCGCCGCAAGTCCCTTGAATGCGTGATGTTTCATTTCGGTTCCTCCTCCGTGGTGGTTTCCGGGGTCTTCTTCATCCTCGCAGCGGCGAAGATTTCGGGCCGCTCGTCAGCAAGCTGCTGCACGGTGCGGATGATCTCGCGCAGATGGGTGCGCATGGCGGTTTCGGCCGCCGCCGGGTCGGCCGCCTCGACGGCATCGACAACCGCCGCGTGCTGGGTGACGAGGCGGCTCATGTGGTCGGGGTAGTAGCTGAGCATCCGCACGCGATCCATCTGGGCCTTGAGGTCCTCGACCACGCCCCAGGCAAAGGTCTGCCCGGCAGCTTCCGCGAGGGTGCGGTGAAACCGTTCATCGAGGTCCTGAAAGGCAGTGGCATCGGCGGGCGCGACCGCCTGCTGCAAGGCGATCTGGGCGCGGAGGTCGGCGATGACGGCGGGGTCGGGCGCACCGGCGACCGCCCGGACAATCGCGACCTCGATCGCCTCGCGCACGAAACGCGCGTTCAGCACTGCCTCCACCTCGATCTCGGTGACATAGGTGCCGCGCTGCGGGCGCACCTGCACCAGCCCGTCCGAGGCGAGCCGGATGAAGGCCTCGCGCACCGGCTGGCGGCTGACCGCATAGCTCGCCGCGACCTCGGATTCCGACAGCACGCTGCCCGGGGCAAGCTCTCCGGCGATGATCCGGCTGCGGATCGAGCGATAGACCTGCGGGCCGACCGCTGTCGTGTGTTCGATTTTCAGGGAATTCATCATTCCTCCGCCTCCGGTGAATTGTCTTATAGCATACTTCCATACCAGTCAAGCTCGGGTTATAGTGGGCGGGCAGACGATGGGGGAGAACACGATGCGGCAGACATGGCGATGGTTCGGACCCGGTGATCCGGCGACGGTCGAGGACATGGCGCAGGCCGGGGTCGAGGGCGTCGTCACGGCGCTGCACCATGTGCCCACTG
>PXES01000018.1 GCA_003564655.1 Paracoccaceae bacterium | reverse complement strand
TCGCACATTTTCGCGCTGGCGGCGATATAGCCGCCCATCACGCCGTAGGCCTTGGCCAAAGTGCCGTTAATGATGTCGATTCGGCCCATCAACCCGTCGCGCTCGGCCACACCGGCACCGCGAGGGCCATACATGCCCACGGCATGCACCTCGTCGATATAGGTCAGCGCGCCGAATTCGTCGGCCAGATCGCAGATCGCCTCGATCGGGCCGAAATCGCCATCCATCGAATAGATCGACTCGAACGCGATCAGCTTGGGCGCGGCGGGGTCGTCGGCTTCCATCAACTCGCGCAGATGGGCGACATCATTGTGCCGGAAGATGCGCTTGGCCCCGCCATTGCGGCGCACCCCCTCGATCATCGAGGCGTGGTTGAGCGCGTCCGAATAGATGATCAGCCCCGGAAAAAGCTTGGGCAGGGTCGAGAGTGTGGCGTCATTGGCGATATAGGCCGAAGTGAAGATCAGCGCGGCCTCTTTCTGGTGCAGATCGGCCAGCGCGCCCTCGAGCCGTTTGTGCCAGACCGTCGTGCCAGAGATGTTGCGCGTGCCGCCCGAGCCCGCGCCCGTGGCGTCGAGCGCCTCGTGCATCGCTTCGAGTACGACGGGGTTCTGGCCCATGCCCAGATAGTCGTTGCCGCACCAGACGACGATGTCCTGCTCGCTCCCGTCGGGGCGGGTCCAGACCGCGCGGGGGAAATGGCCCTTGCGACGCTCGATGTCGATGAAGGTCCTGTAGCGCCCTTCTTCATGCAGCCGGTTGATGGCGGCATCCAGTGCAGCAGTGTAGTTCAAGACCCTCTCCTCGCCGTCCAGCTGGGTGGTGTCACATCGTCTTATCTGACTATCGCCCCTCAGGCAAAGACAGACCCCTCTCCTACCCAGAGTTATCCCGGGAAATATCGGACAAACATGATCCAGATCAATGCCGAACGCCTCTATTCCGCCCGTTCGACCGGCGACCGCTTGTCGCGGGCGGGTCCGCTCATTCCGGGCTGATTTCCAGCACGATCTCGCAGCCGGCCGCGTCGTTGCGGACTGCATTACAACCTTCCAGCGCGGCCATGCGGGCCTCGTCAAGATTGGGCAGGTCCGCGATGGCGACCGCGGACTCGACCGGCACGCCGTCGCGGATAAAGCCTTCGCCGGGCGCCACGGCCAGCGCGGCGAAGCCGCCGCTTTGCGGCACGAACAGCTCTAGCGCATCGGAACTCTGGCCGATGATTCGCAGCGTGGTGACCTCTTCCTCGGTCAGAAAGGGATGCAGGGTCACGGCGACGGTCGCGCCATCAAGGCTGTATTGCTCGACCTGCTGGGCAGGCAGGGCGGTGGCAGCGCAAGCCAGCGCGAGCGCGGGAAGGGCGGTGCGGATCATCAGAGCCTCCGGAATCACTGTGTTTCGCCCTGCTTATACCGTGCAACACCGTTCTGGACAGCCCGTCCCGCTCTGTTACGTTGCGCCGCGATTGCCCAGACAGGAGTCGCTGATGTCCGATGCCCTCAACGCCGTTCTTGACCGGATCGACGCGGAGTTGCCCGCAAGTCTCGATCGGTTGTTCGATCTCTTGCGCATCCCGTCGATCTCGACCGACCCGGCCCATGCCGGTGATGTCGCGCGCGCAGCCGACTGGCTGGTACAGGACCTTGAGAGCATTGGCTTTTCTGCCCGCGCCGACCAGACAGCGGGGCATCCGATGGTGGTTGCAAAAGGCGGGGCCGGGGAGGGGCCGCATCTGCTGTTCTACGGCCATTACGACGTGCAGCCGGTCGACCCGCTCGATCTGTGGGACCGCCCGCCTTTCGAGCCTGAACTGCAGGACACACCCAACGGAAAAGTGATCCGCGCGCGCGGCGCGTCCGATGACAAGGGCCAGCTCATGACCTTTGTCGAGGCCTGCCGCGCGTGGGTCGCGGTGCATGGCAGCCTGCCGGTGAAGCTGACCTTCTGTCTGGAGGGCGAGGAAGAAAGCGGCTCGCCCTCGCTGGTGCCGTATCTCGAGGGCAATCGCGACGCGCTGCGCGCGGATCTGGCGCTGATCTGCGACACCGGGCTTTTCGACGCGCAGACGCCCGCGATCACCACCATGCTGCGTGGTCTGCTGGGCGAAGAGGTGGTGATCCATGGCCCCGAGCGCGATCTGCATTCGGGGCATTTCGGCGGTGCCGCGATCAACCCCGCGCGGGTGCTGGCGCGCATACTTGCCGATCTGCATGACGATCAGGGCCGCATCACGGTGCCGGACTTCTATGACGGGGTGCCGGAACTGCCCGAGGATCTGCGCGCGCAGTGGGGCGGGCTGGGGTTCGACGCCGATGCGTTCCTGGGTGATGTCGGGCTGTCGCAGCCGGCGGGCGAGGCCGGCAGGTCCGCGCTCGAGATGATCTGGTCGCGCCCCACCTGCGAAATCAATGGCATGGTGTCGGGCTACACCGGCGCGGGCTTCAAGACGGTGCTGCCCGCGCAGGCCTCGGCCAAGGTCAGCTTCCGGCTGGTCGGCCAGCAGGACCCGCACAAGCTGCGCGAAAGCTTTCGCGAGTTCGTCCGTGCCCGGCTGCCCGAGGATTGCCGGGTCGAGTTTCAAGAGCATGGCGCCTCGCCTGCCTCGGTCATGGAGACGGCGCATCCTGCGTTCGAGGCAGCGCGCGGGGCGCTCTCGCAGGAATGGCCGCAACCGGCAGCCTTTGTCGGCGCCGGGGGCTCGATCCCGATCGCGGGCTATTTCAAGACCATCCTCGGCATGGATTCGATGCTGGTGGGATTCAGCAAGGAAGACGACCAGATACACTCGCCAAATGAAAAGTATGATCTGGCAAGTTACCATCGGGGCATCCGGTCATGGGCACGGATTATTGAAGCGGTTGCAAAGGCTTGAGTGGCGAAGCTCACGTGTTGCCCGAGTTCCGGCAGGACCTGCGCGATGTCGGGTTTGTGCAAGACCCTTATGCCGCCTATGACCGGATGCGGGCGCTGGGTCCGCTGGTCTGGTGGCACGAGCTGGGCCTGCCCTGCGCTGTCAGCTTCGCTGCCGCCAATGCGATCCTGCGCGACCGGCGTTTCGGTCGTCCTCCGCCCGAGCCCGTGCTGCATCCCGACCGTCTGGCGCCTTTCTACGCGGTCGAGGCGCATTCGATGCTGGAGATGGAGCCGCCGCGCCACACGCGGCTGCGCGGGCTGGTGCTGCGTGCCTTCACCTCGCGCCGGATTGCGGCGCTTGGCCCTGAGATCGACGCGCTGGCGCACCGCCTGATCGATGCGTTGCCCGCGGGCGAGCCGTTCGACCTGATCCCCGCCTTCGCCCAGGCCATACCGATAACCATCATCGCCCGCCTGCTGGGGGTGCCCGAAAGCATGGCCCCCGATCTGCTGCGCTGGTCGCACGCGATGGTCGCCATGTATCGCCCCGCCCGCACCCGCGCCGAAGAGGATCAGGCCGTTGCCGCCGCGACCGAGTTCGTCGATTTCCTGCGCGGCTATATCGACCGGCGCCGCAGCGAACCGCGCGACGATCTGATCACGCATCTGATCGCCGCCGAGGAAGACGGCGCGCGACTGACGTCGGACGAAATGATTTCGACCTGCATCCTGCTGCTGAATGCCGGGCATGAGGCGACCGTCCACAGCATCGGCAACGCCGTCGCGACGCTGCTTGCGACGGGCCAGTATCGCGCGCCCGCCACCGAGGCGCTGGTCGAGGAATGCCTGCGGATCGATCCGCCGCTGCATCTGTTCACGCGCTGGGCCTATGCGGATATCGACGTGATGGGCCGGGTTATCCCGCAAGGCACGCAAATCGCCTGCCTGCTGGGCGCCGCCAATCGTTGCCCGCGCCATTGGGACGCGCCCGACCGCTTCGACCTCTCCCGCATCCCGCGCCCGAATCTGGCGTTCGGGGCGGGGCTGCATTTCTGCCTCGGCGCACCGCTGGCCCGGCTGGAACTGCAGCGGGCGCTGACTGTTCTCGCCGCCCGGCTGCCCGGTCTGCGGACGGTCGGGCCCCCGCGCTATGCCGATAGCTGGCACTTCCGTGGGCTCGAAGCGCTGCAGGTGGTCGCAGCCTAGGCCTTTCGCTTGCACCCGCGCCCGATATGTTTCACATGAGGCGCGCAAACGGCGGCAAGGCGGGAAAGACGACGGCATGACGGCAAGCGAGAAACCGACCGAGGAAATCTCTGTCCGCGACGTGTTCGGCATCGACTCGGACATGAAGGTAAAGGCCTTTGCCGAGCCGGGCGAGCGGACACCCGCCATCGACCCGACCTACAAGTTCGACCCCGACACCACCCTCGCGATTCTTGCAGGTTTCACCTACAACCGCCGGGTGATGATCCAGGGCTATCACGGCACCGGGAAATCGACCCACATCGAACAGGTGGCAGCCCGGCTGAACTGGTCCGCAGTGCGGGTCAATCTCGACAGCCACATCTCGCGTATCGACATGATCGGCAAGGACGCGATCAAACTGCGCGAGGGCGTGCAGGTGACCGAGTTCCAGGAGGGCATCCTGCCCTGGGCGCTGCGCAACCCGGTGGCGATCGTCTTCGACGAATACGATGCGGGCCGCCCGGATGTGATGTTCGTGATCCAACGGGTGCTGGAACATGACGGCAAGCTGACCCTGCTGGACCAGAACGAGATCATCACCCCGCACCCGTCCTTCCGGCTGTTCGCCACGGCCAACACCGTCGGTCTGGGCGACACGACGGGCCTTTATCACGGCGTGCAGCAGATCAACCAGGCGCAGATGGACCGCTGGTCGTTGGTCGCGACGCTGAACTACCTGTCCCACGACGCCGAGACCGCCATCGTGCTGGCCAAGAACCCCGCCTACAACACCGCCAAGGGCCGGCAGGAGATCAGCCAGATGGTGACCGTCGCGGACCTGACGCGCACGGCCTTCATGAACGGCGATCTGTCCACGGTGATGTCGCCCCGCACGGTCATCAACTGGGCCGAGAATGCGCGCATCTTCCGCTCGGTCGGCTATGCTTTCCGGCTGTCCTTCCTCAACAAATGCGACGAGCTGGAGCGCAAGACCGTGGCCGAGTTCTATCAGCGCTGCTTCGACGAGGAACTGCCCGAAAGTGCCGTGAGCATGGCGCTGGGCTGACCCGCCCGCATCCCGATCCACAGGCACCGGCGCAAGGCGGCCACGGGGGCGATTGTGGTGGCTTTGCATCGCGATCGCAGATTCATCCTTCGTCTCACGATCTGGTGTTGAGGCCTTGACCCGCTGCGGCTAAGGTCCCCGCGAAAGCGCGTGGCCCGAAGCCCGCGCTCCCCAGCGTTTGGAAGGAAGATCATGGCCCGCCGCAAGCCCGTCCTGACCGCGCCCGCCCCCACCCGCCAGATCGGCATCCGCCAGCGCTCGCTGGTCGGTCGCTGCCGCCTTGGCCGGGCGACCGAGCTGGTGTTCATCCTCGCGACAGGGGCCGCGCTGGTGTTGA
>PXES01000033.1 GCA_003564655.1 Paracoccaceae bacterium | reverse complement strand
GGGCCGAGCCAGATATCGCGGCCATGGGCGAAGGCGCGGGCACCGATGCCACGGGCGGCGCGGGCGGCGTCGGCGTCGTCGTGAACCCGGACATCCGAGAGATCGGCGCCGATGCTCGTCTCGATCCGGTTGCGCACATCGCCGGGCAATGCGCGGCCCGAGCCGGGCGCGCGGATCGCCTGTTCGACCGCGCCCCGGTCGCGCGCGCGGCTTCCGGTAGACTTGGCTTGGACGGGTTCTTGCTCCTCGTCCTCCATCTGCATCTGCATCTGGATCGGCTCCTCCTCTTCCTCCTCGGCTTGCGCCATGACCGGTTCTTCATCTTCCATCTCGGCCTGAACCGGGTCTTCTTCCTCAACTTCTTCAGTGGTCTGCGCCTGTAGAGGTTCCTCTTCTGCGGCTTCGATCTCGCTGGCCTGAACCTCGTCTTCCTCCGCCTCGGTGGCGCTGCGCTGAGCAGCAGGGCCAAGCCCTGTAGTCGGCAAGGGCGTGACAGCGGGTGCTGGCTTGCCCGTGAGTACGCTGTCAGCGACCTGGTCAGCCTCGCTTTCGAAGGGGCTGTCAGACTGGCCCACCGCGAGCTTGCGCTGCAACTGTGGCAGGGCGAAGGCTGGAGCGGCCGCTTGTGTTGCTGGCGCGCGCACTGGGGCTGCGCTAAGGGCGGCGCGGGTTTGTGCGCCCGCTGCACGGGATGGTCGCCGCCCCGCGCGCTGTCGGCCTGCCACGCTCATGACCGTCCCCCTCCAAGTGCAGCCGCGAAAGCGGCAAGTGCCGTGCCCGGGCGTACTGCGCCAACATCGCCTGGCATGATCCCGATCATGGCACCGGTCTTTTGCAACTCGCGGTCGAGGCCCCGCATCAGATGGGCCTCGCCTAAGGGTGCAGTCTCGGCCAGCGCAAGACTGGCTGCAGCGCGTACGGCGTTGCGTACCTGTCCCCCGGTCAGCGGGGCGCGGGCGGCCAGCCGCATCAGCAATGCGTCAGGCACAGCGTGGTTAGGCGGCAGATGGGTGCGCCAAAGTGCCAGCCGTGCCTCGGCTGTGGGGCGGGGAAAGGGCACCACCACATCCATCCGCCGCTGAAAGGCCTGGTCGATCCCTTCAGGCATGTTGGTGGTGACGATGACGATTCCCTCATGAGTTTCCAGCCGCTGGAGCAGATAGTTCGTCTCGAGATTGGCGAAACGGTCATTGGCCGAGCGCACATCGGTGCGCCGGGCCATCAGACCATCCCCTTCATCAAGCAACAACACGACATCCAGCGCCTCGGCCCGTGACATTAGCCGGTTGAGCCGCTTTTCGGTCTCGCCCACATATTTGTCGACCACCGCCGAGAGGTCTACGCGGTAGACATCCTTGCCAATCTCGGCACCAAGCAACCGTGCAGCCAGTGTCTTGCCGGTTCCGCTGGGTCCAGTGAAAAGCGCGCGGACACCGCGCCCGGCACCATGTCCACTGGTGATGCCCAACCGGTCGGGCAACCGCTCGCGATGGGCGCAGCGCGCGGCGAGTTCATTCAGCAGCAGCCGCGTCGGTTCGGGCACGACAAGCTCATCCCAGCCGACGCCATCAGGCAAGAGTTCGGCAAGCCCGTCGAGTTGCTCGCGCCCCAGCGCGCGCGCGGCGATGCGAACATCCTCGGGTGTCACTGCCGGGCGCGCATTGAGCCGCGCTTCGGCCTTCGCGGCGCTGACCACGCGACGCAGATGTCCGAGGGGCAACTGGAAACGGTCGCGGATCGCATCAAACCCCTCGACCGGATGGCTTCCCAGCGCGGCTGTCCAGGCGCGCGCGCGCTCGGTCGGGCCGGGGAAGGGCAGACTCACACTCAGCGCTGCTCCGTCGGCTTCGGGGGCGAGACCGCCGTCGCGGCCCAGCGACAGGATCCCCGGGCCGGTCCAGGCGCTTAGATCAGGTGGCTCGCATGTCTCGCCGGGGCCAAGATCGCAGGTGAAGAAAGGCAGCGCATCGGTCAGAAGCGCGACCGCAGTGACACTGCGGCCGACAGATGTCGTACGGTTGGCGACCAGCAGGTCACGGCCCAGCGCACGGGCTAACGCGGCCGCGACCTCTTCGGCATCGGCGCCGGGCATGTGGCGCAGCAGCACGTAGCGCGCCCCCCCCGGCTGCAGGGCTGCGGGAATGCGCGCCAGAAGCTCGCGGAAGGCAGGTCGGTAGGCAAGTGCGTCAAACCGGGGCGCATCGGCCCGTCGGCGCAGCCGCATCCCTGCCGGCAGGTCGGGGTGCGCGGCACCGCGGGCAAGATCCCAGACAGCGGGAACCGGGGCCAGGCAGCGGCGCGCGCGGGGCCCGTCGGTGCGTGTCTCGGCCAGCAGCCCCGCGTCGAGAAGGGGTGCCACCATGTCCCAACCCGCGCCCAGCGCTGCGTCTGGCGCGCAGAGCACGCGGGTCAGCGTTTCGATCGAAGGGTAGGGGTCGCCGCCGCCCTGAAGCTCGACCAAGAGCGCACCGATACGGGCATCCTCCTCGGCGAGCGCCGCTATCGCATGGGCGAGGCGCTGGGCGTCACTCAGGCCCAGTGCTGCCACGGCGCGCGCCATCGGGAAGGCGGCACCATCGGTGCGCTCGCGCGCGTCCAGCCGGGCGGGCCATGCCGCAGTCGGAAGACCGGGTGCGACCTGCGCCGCAGCGGCCCTGAAGCCCGCAAGATGCGGGTGGCGCGCATAGAGCGCAGGCAGCGTTGCCTCGACCCAATCGGCCAGCCGCAAGGCGGCTGCAAGCAGCCACAGCGCCATCTGACCGGCTGCGTCCCCCGTGCCAGCTAAGGGCGCGGTGCCCGTCGCCCTTTCGGCAGGCGAGGGGCGCAGCGCGGTGGCGAATTCGGCATTGGCTGGTTCGTGCGACATGCCCATCTCCTTCAATCGCGATAATGAAAGGCGATGCTGCGCCCGAAACGCGGCTGCCAGCCGGGGTCGAGATCAAGCCCGGCACGCCGTGCCGGCAGCGTGGCGGCATCAACCGGGAATACGGCATCAAGACGCGCTGGGGTCACGAAGATGCGCGCGGGTCGGCGCAGCAGATCGGCCACGGCGCTCGCGTCCTCGGGCGGATCCGGACCCCAGCCAGCAGCGGCGATCCAGGATTGCACAGCCTGCGCCGCAGCGAGATCGGCAGGTTGCAGGACGATTGCGGGGTCAGGCGCGCGAGGGGGCACCGTCTGAGGCAGGCGACCATCCATATCGGCGCAGAGGCACCAGATCGGATCAGTATCTTCTGTGGTCTCGCTTCTTGGCCGCAAGAGCGCGCGCGCCAGCCGCTCTAGCGCGGCCCAAGGTCCATCTTGGGGGCGCTCGGCGGCTGTCAGCGCGGCAGTCAGCGCGACGGCACGGCGTGGGATTGCACCAGTCCAGAGATTGATGAGGAACAGCACGCCGCCGAGCAGGGTAGCCACCTGCTGCGCGGTTGCAGACCGCTCCGCAGCTCGTTCCGCGCGGGTTTCTTGCGTCTCGGGGTGATCGGGGGCGGCAGGGAGAAGCTGGGGTGCCGCGTATTCATCTGCGTCCACGTGCATTGTTGCATCTTCCTGCCAGGTGGCGGGTTTGGGGCGCTGAGCAGCGTCTAAAGTTGTCTCAGGCCAACTGCGCGGCTGCTCCGCGCCTGCAACGCTCTCGGATTCGGGCAAGATCGCCTCGGGCGGCGAGGCAGGGTCAGGGCGACGGTGCCGTGCCGTGCCGATGCTTTCGGCCTCGGGCTGCGAGCGTGCTTTTGGGCGTTCGGCGAGCAGCCGAACCAGTGTTGCCGCAGCCCTATCCAGCGCTGCGCCGCTCAGTGCGGGGCGATGCCAGCGCAGCCAGCCGGCCGCAAGCAGCCGCGCTGGCGCGTCGGCAAGCTGGACGAGCGCCGCAGCGAGTACGGCGGGCGCTGCCTTGGCGAGTACCTGTGCGGTCTGCGTTGCAGTGTCGGAACTGTCTGGCAAGGTTAACTGGGGCGCGGTGGGGGGCCGCACGGGGTCGGGCGGCGATGACAGGCCAAGCACACGCGCAAGCGCTGCGATCTTGGCCGGGTGCAAGGCCGTCAGTACGGCTGCGGCAGTTCTGCGGATGACCAGCGCCGAGAAGATGGCAGGCAGCAGATGCGGGCGCTGCGCCAACAGCGCCGCAGGGCTGCCGTCGAGGGCGAGACCACGCAATGGCACCTGTGCCCACCAACCTGGCACCAGCCCGGCCGCAAGCCGTTCGGCGAGGCAAGCGCGCAGTTCCACCTCGTCGGCAAAAAGTACGGCTTCGGCACCTGCATCTGCATCGCCCCGGCCGGGCCAAACCGCAACAGCCCGCAGCCGTGCGAGCTGCGCTGCAAGCGCGCGTTCCCACAATACTGCGCCGCTACGGCCGGGCGGACGCGACAGCATGCCCGGCGCCGGGTCGGCCATCCGGCGCAGGATCAGGATTTCGGCCGGTGCCCCCGGCTCTGCCGGATCGATCCGCTCCAGCCGTGAGAGTGCCCGGCGCCGCCCCGTCGGTGTACTCTGGCACCTCAGCGCGAGACGATCAATGGTTAATGCGGTCATCTCCCGTCTCCGCGTCGAATGAGATCGTCAATGTGGATCTCGAAATCCTGCGTCAGCATTCCGCCGTGCGTGACTTCGATACCCTCGACGCGGCGCGCCGTGATTTGGTGCCCGTCAAGAAATGGCATGATCGAATAGATCCCTGGCTGCAAGCGCTGGGTGAAGCTGCCGTCAGCACCCGACTCCGCCTCGATCACGTTGCCATCTGCGTCAGTGATGCGGAGCACTACCCTGCGCAGCGGCTCTGATACAGGGCCATCGTCAAAGTTGCGGTGCAGCATCACCCGGCCAGCGAAAGTGGCTGGCGCTTCCTGCATTTCTTCGAGTATGAGGATCCGATCCTCCAGTTGTGCGCTCCGCTCCTCCAGTTCTGCGCAGCGCTGTGCCTTCAGCTCGGCCGAGGGCACGAGATCCGAGACGAAGAGAATCCAGCCCTCGGACCCCATCACACGATAGGTGGTGAAGCCTGGCATGGGTGAAGCTGAAAGGTCGACAGCGGGGTAGGTCAGTGCCTGTTCCACCAGCGGGATTACTCGTCCGGGGTCAAGTGGGATGGGGGCTCTATCGTCATGCAGGAATTGGTTCGGCTCGGTCAGAGGCAGGAAGCCCACAGGCGGTAGATATCTGAAATATTCGTCGGCTGGTGTTTCCGCAAGGTTTATCTGTCGATCCAAAAGCCAGGCCAGGTGATCCTGGAATTGAAACAACGTTGCCGCATCATCAGCCGCACGCGCGGGCGAGGCGAGCAGTGACCAGTTCGCCGAGGGCGATGGTCGGCGCAAACTGCGGCGGATCGTCCACATGTCCACATAGGCGATCTGTCCGGCGCGCAGCCGCAGCACTGCCAGCGGCAATTCGCACGCCATCAGCAGCGGATTCGATCCTGTGGCAAGTCGCCCTTCAAGGCCCCAGCCGCCTG
>PXES01000181.1 GCA_003564655.1 Paracoccaceae bacterium | reverse complement strand
TGGTGCCGTTGTTTCTGGTGGTCAGCCAGATGGGGCTGATCAACTCGCCCTGGGCCGTGATCTGGCCCGCCATCGCCACGCCGACGGGGGTGTTCCTGCTGCGGCAATACATGCTGACCATACCCGACGACCTGCTGGACGCGGCGCGGATGGACAATGCCAGCGAATGGCGCGTTTTCTGGAAGATCGTCCTGCCGCTCTCGGCCCCGGCGCTGGCGGTGCTGGTGATCTTCTCGGTAATGTGGCGCTGGAACGAGTTTCTCTGGCCGCTGATCGTGCTCAACCGCTCCGAGGCGTTCACGCTGCAACTGGCGTTGAATTCGTTCCAGGGCGAGTTGCAGACCGCGTGGTCGAGCCTGTTGGCGATGACCGTGCTGACGCTCTTGCCGATCACGCTGGTCTTCGCCTTCCTTCAGCGGTTCATCACCCAGGGCATCGCGCAGTCGGGGGTGAAGTGATGCGGGTGGGGTATTCGAGTATTTCCGGCAAGAAAATGAGGGTGGGCGATGGCGCGCGTTGAATTGCAGGGCCTCGTCAAGGAATATGGCGCAGTGCGGGTCATCCACGGTGTGGACCTCGAGATCGAGGATGGCAGTTTCTGCGTCTTCGTCGGCCCCTCGGGCTGCGGGAAATCGACCCTGCTGCGGATGATCGCGGGGCTGGAGGAGATCTCGGGCGGCGATCTGCTGATTGCGGGCGAGCGCGTGAACGACCAGCGCGCGGCCGAGCGGGGGCTTGCGATGGTGTTCCAGACCTATGCGCTTTATCCGCACATGTCGGTGCGCCAGAACCTGGCCTTCGGTCTCGAGAATATCCGCATGCCCAAGCCCGAGATCGCCACACGCGTGGCCGAGGCGGCGCGGATGCTGAAGCTGGAGCCCTATCTTGACCGCAAGCCCAAGGCGCTTTCGGGCGGGCAGCGCCAGCGCGTCGCGATCGGGCGCGCCGTGGTGCGCGAGCCGAAGGTGTTTCTGTTCGACGAGCCGCTCTCGAATCTTGATGCCGAGTTGCGCGTGTCGATGCGCAGCGAGATCGCCGGGCTGCATCGGCGCATCGGCAACACCATGATCTACGTCACCCATGACCAAGTCGAGGCGATGACCATGGCCGACAAGATCGTGGTGCTGCGCGAGGGGCGGATCGAGCAGGTTGGCGCGCCCATCGACCTTTATAACCGGCCCGTGAACACCTTTGTCGCGGGGTTCATCGGCTCGCCGCGGATGAACTTCCTGCCCTGCACCGTGACCGCGCGCGACGAGGCGGGCGTGACATTGGCGGATGCGCAGGGGCGCGACTTGCGGGCGGCCGTGGATGGCCGCACCCTGGCCGAGGGCGAGAAGGTCGAGTTGGGCATCCGCCCCGAGCACATGCACCCCGACCCGATCGGCTATCCGGTCGAGGTCGATAATGTCGAGCAGCTTGGCGGCGAGAGCTACCTGTATGTCCACACCGAGACAGGGGTGGCGCTGACCGCGCATCTGTCGGGGCAGACGGAGCTTTCGCGCGGCGGGCGGGCGCATCTGGCGATCCGCCCGGAATTCGCGCATCTGTTCCGCAATGACGGGACGGCGCTGCCGCGTCTGCGGCTGGGTGAGTTGGAAGGGGCGCAGGCATCGTGACGCGCGACGAAGGTGCCCTGAGCCCGGGGTCGCTGCCGCTTTATGTGCAGATCAGCGAGATGCTGATCCGCGACATTGCCGCAGGACGGCTGGCCGATGGCACCCGACTGCCGCCCGAGCGGGACATGGCGGTGCAGCTGGGCATTTCGGTTGGAACGCTGCGTCGCGCGCTGGCCGACCTGGCCGAGAAGGGGTTGGTCGCGCGTATCCAGGGCTCGGGCAACTACATCCGCCAGCAACCTGCCCCCGCCTCGGTCTATGCGCTGTTCCGGCTGGAACTGGTCGAGGGGGGCGGGCTGCCGACCGCCGAGGTTCTGGATGTCGCGCGCCTGGCCAAGCCCGCGGACCTGCCCGATTTCGGCAGCGCCACCGATGCCTGGCGCATCCGCCGCCTGCGGCGTCTGTCGGGCGTGGCAGCGGCGGTCGAGGAGATTTTCCTCGACGCGGCGCACGCCTCCGAATTGCGCGCCGAGGCGCTGTCGGAATCGCTGTATCTGTATTACCGCGACGTGCTGGGGCTGTGGATTCAGCGCGCCGAGGATCGGATCGACCAGGGCACGCTGCCCGGCTGGGCGCCCCCGGCCTTCCCCTGCCCCGCGGGCGCGACCCTGCCGCGCATCACCCGCATTTCCTGGGCGCAGGACAACACGCGTGCCGAGGTGTCACGCACATGGTATGACCCCGCGCGCGTGCAATATGTCGCGCGGCTGAAATGACGAGGGAGAGAATGACGCCACCGCTACGTTACGGGATCATCGGCTGCGGCATGATGGGGCAGGAGCATCTGCGCAACATCGCCCTGATGGCCGGACAGGCCGAGGTCGCGGCGATCTTCGAGCCCGATCCCGCCATGCGCGCACTGGCCCAGCAGATCGCACCCGAGGCGGCGTTTCACGACAGCCTGCAGGCGCTGCTCGCCGATCCGCGCGTCACCGCGCTGGTGATCGCGAGCCCCAACCACCTGCATCTGCCGCAACTGGCCGAGATCCGCGCCACCCGTCCGCTGCCGGTGCTGGTCGAAAAGCCGATCTTCACCGGCCCCGGGCAAGCGGCGCAACTTCAGGCGCTCGACTGGCCTGCGCCGTTCTGGGTGGCGATGGAGTATCGCTACATGCCCCCGGTCGCCGCACTGATCCGCGAGGCCGAGCGCCTGACCGGCGGGGTGCGGATGCTGACCATCCGCGAACACCGCTTCCCCTTCCTGCCCAAGGTCGGCGACTGGAACCGCTTCAACGCCAATTCCGGCGGCACGCTGGTCGAGAAATGCTGCCATTTCTTCGACCTGATGCGGCTGATCCTGCGCGATGACCCGGTGCGGGTGATGGCTTCGGGCGGGCAGGCCGTGAACCATCTGGACGAATCCTATGCCGGGCGGGTGCCCGATATCTGGGACCATGCCTATGTCATCGTCGATTTCGCCCGCGGCGCGCGCGCGATGCTCGAGTTGTGCATGTTCGCCGAAGGGTCGCGCTACCAGGAAGAGATCAGCGCCGTGGGGCCCGCGGGCAAGGTCGAATGCCTGGTGCCGGGGCCGGCGCGGTTCTGGCCCGCGCATCTGGGCGCACCGCCCGTGGCGCAACTGATCTCGAGCCCGCGCGCACCCAAGGGCCCGGAGGCGGTCGATATCCCGGTCGATCCGACGCTGCTGGCGGCAGGCGACCACAATGGCGCGACCTTCTACCAGCATCAGCGTTTTGCGGCGGCCGTGGCCGGCGACGGCCCGGTCGAGGTGAGCCTGCATGATGGCTGGTGGGCCGTGGCGATGGGCATGGCGGCGCAGCACTCGGCAGCGACCGGGCAGGCGGTCGAGATCGGCGCGCTGCCCTTCGCGCCGACAGCAGAGATCATCGCGGCCAACAGCGGCGCCGCCTGACCCCGCCCCGGCCACTCGGCCGGGGCAGCGCCCGCGAGGGTGGCATGGGCGGGCGGGTGGGCCGCCCGAGCGGGCGCTTCTGCCTCTCCGCTCGCTACGGGCGCGGCGCGGGCGTCGTCGAGTGTCACCGCTGGTGCAGCGGACTCGCACTGAAAACCCGTCGCGCCCTCGTCGTGCGAAATCCCTCACTCCCCGCCGCGTCCGAACAGGGCGGCATCTGCCGCGACAAGCTCCTGACGGCTTGGAACGCCGGATCGCACCGCTGGCGCGCTGCCGCTTGACCGCGCGTCGGATCACGGTCGCCTCTTGCCAGCCCGGCGCGCGGGCGATGTGCCGCGCACTGTCTGGCTTAACCGGCCATAAACCCCTTTCCCCGATCATGCGCAGGAATGACGGGGGACGCGATGGCGCAGCAACGCACGATTCTGGTGATCGGCGCAGGGTTCACCGGGGCTGTGATCGCCCGCCGCATGGCCGAGAGCGGACACCGCGCCATTGTCATTGATGAGCGGGACCATGTCGCGGGCAACTGCCACACAGCGCGCGACCCCGAGACGGGGATCATGGTTCACCTGTATGGCCCGCATATCTTTCACACCGATGACGACGATGTGTGGCAGTTCATGGCACAGCATTGCGAAATGATGCCCTATCGCCACCAGGTGAAGGCGCGCGTCGGCGAGCGGGTCTATTCCCTGCCGGTCAATCTGCACACGATCAACCAGCTCGCCGGCCGCGCCATGTCCCCGGCCGAGGCGCGCGCCTTCGTCGCGGCTCAGAGCATCAAGGGCGACAATCCGCCCGAAAGTTTCGAGGATCAGGCGCTGCGGATGGTGGGGCCCCGGATCTATGCGGCTTTCTTCAAGGGCTACACGCAGAAGCAGTGGGGCGTCACCCCTGACCGGCTGCCCGCCGCGATCCTCAAGCGATTGCCGCTGCGCTTTACCTATGACGACAATTATTTCTTCCACCGACATCAGGGCATCCCGCGCGATGGCTACACAGCGGCCGTCGCCTCGATCCTCGACCACCCGCGCATCACCTTGCACACGCGCACCAGCCATGAAGGGTTCAGCCCGCCTGCCGAGGTCGCACACACGGTCTATACTGGCCCGCTCGACCGGTATTTCGGGCATCGTCTGGGGCGGCTGGGCTACCGGACGCTGCGGTTCGCGCATCATGTGGCGGAAGCGCCGTTTCAGGGCACAGCGGTGATGAACTATTGCGACGCCGACGTGCCGCAGACGCGCATCACCGAACATGTGTATTTCGCCCCGTGGGAGATGGCGGGCCGTACCCGAAGCGTGGTCACGCATGAGTATAGCTGCGCGGCCGGGCCGGGGGATATTCCCTATTATCCAGTGCGGCTGATCGACGACAAGGCACGGCTTGGCGCCTATGTGGACCTCGCGCGGACAACCACTGGCGTGACCTTTGCCGGGCGGCTGGGCAACTACGCCTATCTCGACATGGACGTGGCGATCCGCCGCGCGTTCGAGGTGGCGAGCCACCTTCACGATGCCTTCACCCGCGCGGCACGCCCCGAAATTTTCGTCCACCCGGTCTGATCGTTACGGCGAGATGCAGGGCCGACAGATCGATCTCGGCGCAATGCCGAAAGCGCCCCCGGGGCGTGCAGGGGCGGGCGGGTGGGCAAGGCCCGAGGGCGCTTTCGGCGCGCGCTGTGTCGCGGGGCCGCTGAGGGTAAATGACGCACTCCGCAGGCATCAGGCGCGGATGGAGTGGTGCGCGAATGCGGTGCAAGCCGCGACTGGCGCCCGGGCGCCGGGATCCGCGCGTCGGCGCGACCCACCCCGCGGCGTAAGCGCCGGGGGTGGGCGATCGCGCAGCGCGTGCCATCTCGCTGCATTCAGGGCTGAGGCAAGTCGCGCGGTCCTCTGCGCGCGCAGGTGCAGACCCTTTCAGCCGACACCGCAACCGATGACGCGCGCCTCACGCCAACTGCGCCTCTGACAAGGCCTCGTGATAGCGGATCGCCTCCTCGATCTGGTCAAAGAACTCCAGCCGCCCGTCATGGAGCACCAGCCCGCAATCGCAGAAGGCGCGCAAATCGCGCATCGAATGCGAGATCATGATCGCGTCGGCGCCGTGCATCCGCTCTCGAAACACCTTGCGGCTGTGCTGCCGGAAGGCGCGGTCACCCGCGCCCGTCACCTCGTCGATCAGATAGGTCCGGAACGGGATGCCCATGGCCACCCCGAAGGAGAGGCGCGATTTCATGCCCGCCGACAGTGTCCGCAGCGGCATGTGGAAATGCGGCCCGATATCGGCGAAGGCTTCGACGAACGCGGCCAGCGCGTCGCTATCCACACCGTAGAGCCGCGCGAGGAAGCGGGTGTTCTGCAGCCCTGTCATCTCGGGGTGCAGGCTGTTGGCATGGCCAATGGGCCACGAGGTCTCGCCATCGCGGATCACCCGCCCGGATGTGGGACGCATCGTGCCCGCGATGATCTGCAGAAGCGTCGATTTGCCTGCCCCGTTACGCCCCAGCAGTGCCACTGACCGCCCGGCAGGTAGCGTCAGGGTAATGTCGTCAAGCACGCGCACCCGACCGGACCGGACGTGAAACCACTTGCTGACCCCTTCCAGGCGGATCATGCCGCTAGCTCCGGTCGCGCAGCGAATAATAGACCAGCGCCAGAACCGACCACAGCATCAGCGCGAAGAAGGCGGTCAGCGCGGTCAGTTGCACTGTGCGCGGGTAAAGCGCCTGCTGCGCCAGTGTCGGCTGCACGAACACGGCCAGGTAGAGTTGCTGACGCGCCGCCTGGGTCCGCGCGGCGGCAAGCGCGGCAAGGGCGGCGCGATACGCCTCGGCCGCGAATTCGACATCGACGCGCATCGCCTCGTATTGCGCCAGAAGCGTCGGGTAGTCGGTGTTCACCCCGGTCACGTCGCGCGCGGCGACATTTACCCGCTCTTGCGCGATACGTGCCTCGATGGCGGCGATGCGGCGATCCATCTGGCCAAGGCGCGGGTCGCTGGCCGCCGCGCCCTGGCGCAGCAGATCGAACTCGACAAGGGTCTGCGCCAGTTGTTCCTGCAGATTGCCCAACACCCCCATGCGGCCCTGGATATCGGCCACCGGGTCGAGGATATGCGTGCGCGCCTGAAACGCCAGCAGCCGCTCGCGCGCGGCGCGCAGTGTCTGCGACGCCGCATCGAGATCGGATTGCGCATCGGTCATCGCATCATAGCGCGCGGTCCGGTTCAGCGCGTTGATCATCGCCTCGCTCTCGGCGACGATGGCTGCCGCGATGGCCTGTGCAGTGGGCGCGTCATGGGCGCGCACCTGCACCCGGATCACGCCCGAAGACTTGTCGAAGGTAATCCGCACCATGCGTTGCCAGAAGGCGACCAGATCCTCGATCAGCACATCGGGCGGCACCGAGAACAGCGGATCGCCCGGCCAGACCGCGCTGTAATGCGCCACCAGATCCACCCGCTCCTGCACCTTCGCAACCATGTCGGGGCTCTGGATGAAATCGAACACCAGATCGGAATGCCCCGCGCTTTGCTGGCCCAGCATCTGGCTTAGCCCGCCCAGCATGTCGCTGGCTGCTCCCGTCTCGGCCTGGCGAACGACGAAGCTCGTCTCGGACGCGAATTGCGGCTGTGCGATCTGCGTCAGATACCCCCCCACTGCAAGCACCGGCACGAGGACAGTCACGACCAGCCCCAGCACCAGCCCCCAATGCCGACGCCGCAGCGCGGCGGGGCCGGCAGCGGGCGGTGCCGAGCGCGGCTCGACCGGTGGCAGGTGGGTGATCTTGGGGGCGGGGGTCTTCTGGGCCACGGCGCGATTCCTCGGGTTACTTAAGCCCATCTTTACCGAGTCAGGCATAACAAAGGGTGAACACCCGCGCAGGAAACCCCATGCCGCAACTCGCCGCTCCCCCGCTTGCCCCGTTTCGTGCCATCGCGGCCTTGATGCTGCGTGAAATGGGCACCCGCTACGGGCGGCGGCCCGGCGGCTACGCATGGTCGCTGTTGCAGCCGCTGGGGGTGATCGTGGTGCTGGCCTTCGCGTTCTCGCTGCTGGCGCGGACACCTGCGCTGGGCACCTCTTTCCTGCTGTTCAAGGCGACGGGGATGCTGGTGGTGCATGCGGTCATCACGCTGGGCAATACGGTCGGGCACGCGATGGGCTTTTCGCGCGCGCTGCTATTCTATCCCCGCGTGACATGGATCGACGCAGTCCTGGCGCGGTTCGCGCTCAACGCGCTGGTGGTGTGGGTCGTGACCGTCCTTATCCTTGGCGGCATCTTGCTGCATGACGGGCTGCGGCTGGACCCAGACTGGACACGGATCGGGCTGGCAATGGCGATGGCAAGCGGGCTGGGGCTAGGGCTGGGGTGCCTCAACTGCTTCCTGTTTCAGCGCTTTCCGGTCTGGCAGGCGCTGTGGGGCATGATCACCGCGCCGCTGTTCCTGATCTCGGGCGTGATTTTCCTGTTCGAGGATATGCCGCCGCTGGCCCAGCAGGTGCTGTGGTTCAACCCGGTCATTCATCTGACCGGGCTGATGCGCGACGGGTTCTACCCCACCTACACGCCGGGCTATGTCTCGCTGGTCTATGTGGGGGCGTGGTCGGTGGGGCCGATGGTGCTGGGGCTGTTGCTGCTGCGCCAGTATCACCGCGACCTGCTGAACCGGTAGGCCGCGCGCCGTGCGCCGTGCGCCAGCCCGCCGTCGCCGCGGTCGGCCCGTTGCGGTCGGCCCGTCGCGGTCGGCCCGGAGGGCCGGCAGGCACCGATGCGGATGGCCCGAGCGGCCCGGCACATCCCTGCGCGCGCGCCACGCCAGATCCGCCGCGAGCGGTTGCAGGGGTCACCGCGCTGCGCCAGTATCGCAGCAAGAGACTGACCCGAGGGGGCCGCATGGCAAACCCGCTCTACGACGCGCTGTTCGCGCCGCTGCAGGGGCGCGACACGCCGCTGTTGCATCTGCCCGATGGCGAGGCGCTTTCGGCCCGGGCCGTGCATGAGATGATCGCGCAATTCGCCGGCGGCTTGGGCGTGCTGGGGGTGGCGCCGGGCGACCGCGTGGTGGTGCAGGCCGCCAAATCGCCGCAGATGCTGGCGCTCTACGGGGCCTGCGTCGCGACCGGGGCAGTGCTGCTGCCGCTCAACACGGCCTATACAGAGGCGGAACTCGACTATTTCCTGTCCGACTCCGGCGCGCGGCTGCTGCTCGTCGATCCGGGGCGCGAGGCAGCGCTCGCGCCGCTGGCAGCACGGCTCGGCCTGCGGGTCGAGACGCTGGGGAACAGCTTCGACGCGCTCGCGCGAGAGCGGCCCACCACACTGACCCCTGTGCCGCGTGCCGAGGACGATCTCGCAGCCCTTCTCTACACCTCGGGGACGACCGGCCGGTCGAAGGGGGCAATGATGACGCATCGCAACCTCGTCTCGAACGCCCGCACGCTTGCCCGCCTCTGGCGCTTCGATGCGCGGGACGTGCTGCTGCATGCGCTGCCCATCTTCCACACCCACGGGCTGTTCGTGGCTTGCAATGTAGCACTGCTGTCGGGGGCGAGCGTGATCTTCTTGCCGCGCTTCGACCTCGATCAGGTGTGTGCGTGTTTGCCGCGCGCCACGACCATGATGGGCGTGCCGACCTTCTACACCCGCCTGCTGGCCGACCCGCGTCTGACGCGTGATCTCGTCGGCCATATGCGGCTGTTCATCTCGGGCTCGGCGCCGCTGCTGTCCGAGACGCATCGCGACTGGCAGGCGCGCACGGGCCATGCGATCCTCGAGCGCTACGGCATGACCGAGACCAACATGCTGACCTCGAACCCCTATGACGGCCCGCGCCGGCCCGGCACGGTCGGCCCGCCGCTGCCCGATGTGGCCTTGCGCATCACCGACCCCGAGACCGGCACCCCCCTGCCCCGGGGTGAGACCGGCATGATCGAGGTCAAGGGCCCGAATGTCTTTGCCGGGTACTGGCAGATGCCCGACAAGACCGCCGCCGAGTTCCGCGCGGATGGGTACTTCATCACCGGCGATCTGGGGCTGATCGATGCCGAGGGCTACGTGCAGATCGTGGGGCGGGCGAAGGATCTGATCATCTCGGGCGGGTTCAACGTCTATCCGCGCGAGGTCGAGGCCGCGCTGGACGAGATGCCCGGCGTGCGAGAGAGCGCGGTGATCGGCGTGCCGCATCCCGATTACGGCGAGGCGGTGTTGGCCGTCCTGGCCGCCGATGACCCGCCCCCCGAGCCCGACGCGCTCGCGCAAGCGCTTCGCGCGCGCGTGGCGGGATACAAGCAGCCCAAGGGCTACGTGGTGGTGGCCGAATTGCCGCGCAACACCATGGGCAAGGTGCAAAAGGCCGCGCTGCGCGAGGCGTATCGAAGCTATTTCGCTGGCTGACTTTCTTTGTTGCGAACGATTTTCATTTGCATAAAATGATGAAAATCGAATCACGGAGACTTTCATGACCACGCGTTCCAGCGCCCTACTCGCCACCGCTCTTGCGGTGGCCCTCACCGGACCCGCACGCGCCGACGACGCGCCATTGAACGTGCTGACGACTGTCGGGATGCTCGCCGATATCGCCGCACAGGTCGCGGGGGAGTGTGCCCGCGTCAGAACGCTGATCGGATCAGGGGTGGACCCGCACGACTTTTCGGCCACGCCGCGCGATGTGGATGCCATCGCACAGGCCGAGCTGATCCTCTATGTCGATCGCACGCTGGAAGAACGCCTCGCCGATGTGCTCGACCGTTTCCGCGACCGGACCCCGACCCTTGGCGTGGCCGGGGCAACCTTTGATGCGGATGCGCTGCTGGAAGACCCGGATGAGCCCGGCCAGATGGACCCGCATCTGTGGATGGATGTCAGCCGCTGGGCACGCATCGCCCCGGCCATCCTTGACGCCATTGCCGAACAGCGCCCCGATTGCGCCGAGGCGATGACCGAGAACCTGACGGCCCTTCAGGCGGAACTCCGCGCGCTGCACGACTGGGTGGGCGATGCCATCGCGACCATCCCCGAGGGCAACCGGATGCTGGTCACGGCGCATGACGCCTTCTACTATTTTGCCGATGCCTACGGAATCATCGCGTCCGAAGCCATCGAGGGCATCTCGACCGCGTCCGAGGCCAGCATCGCCGATATCCGCGCGGTGGCGGATTTCGTGATCGCCAACGCGGTGCCGGCCGTGTTCGTCGAGACCACGATCAACCCGCGCACGATCGAGGCGCTGGTGGCCGAGGGGCGGGCGCGCGGGCATGACGTGGCGATGGGGGGCGAACTCTTCTCCGACGCGATGGGCGAGCAAGGCACGCCCGAGGGCAGCTATATCGGTATGATCCGCGCAAACACGGTGACAATAACGCAGGCGCTGGGTGGTGAGTTGCCCGATTGGCCCGCGGCGTTGCAGGGTTGGGCCGATAGCTGGAACCTGGCGCCCTGAGGCGAAGAATATTGCAAACCCACGCGCAGCCTGCGCAGGATCGCGCAGGCAGCAAGCTGGTGGAGCGCCATTCGATGCCCGATGACACGTTGCACGAGCCCGATCAGGCGCTGCATGTCGAGGATCTGACCGTGAGCTACGGCGCCACCCCGGCGCTATGGGATATCGATCTCGACATCCCGCCGGGGGTGATGTGCGCGATTGTCGGTCCCAATGGCGCGGGCAAATCGACGCTGATCAAGGCGGCGCTGGGGCTGGTTCGCCCGGTCGCGGGGCATGTGCGGTTTCTGGGTCGCGAACTGGCACAGATGCGCGGGCAGATCGGGTATGTGCCGCAGCGTCACTCGGTCGATTGGGATTTTCCAACCAGCGCGCGCGATGTGGTCGAGATGGGGCTTTACCGCAGCCTCGGCTGGATGCGTCGCCCCGGGTCCGCGGCGCGCGACCGGGCGCTGGCGGCACTGGCCGAGCTGGGCATGCAGGACCATGCCGACCGGCAGATCAGCCAACTTTCGGGCGGGCAGCAGCAGCGTGTCTTCATCGCCCGCGCGCTGGTGCAGGACGCGCCGATCCTGATCCTCGACGAGCCGCTGGCGGGGGTCGATGCCACCACCGAAGAGGTGATCATCGCGCTTCTGAAACGGCTGCGCGACGCCGGGCGCACGGTGATCGTGGTCCATCACGACCTAACGACCGTGCGCAGCACCTTCGACTGGCTGGTGATGCTGAATGTCCGCATCATCGCCCAGGGCCCAGTGGCCAAGGTCTACACGCCCGACAACCTGCGCGCAGCCTACGGCCGGCAACTCGCTATGATCGCGGCACCCGAGGGCGGCACCGACTGACAGCGGCGCCCCATGCCGCTTGTGGTTGAGCTGTCCGGCGGGCGGCGCTCATACGCGCCGCGACGTCTTTTGAAAAGTCCGTATCAGCCCCAGCCGAGGCGGCGCGGCGGCGGGGTGAAGGCATCCGCGTCAAGCTCCACCCCGCGGCTCGCGGCGCTGGCCTCGACTGCCTCGCGCAGGACGGAATTGCGCGCCAACAGCCGTTTGAAACGGGCCTCATCCAGCGTCAGCAGCGTGCAATGCGTGATCGCGCTGATCATGGCGCGGCGTGGCTGGCCGGTCAGCATGCCGATATGGCCGAAGAACTCGCCACTGCCCAGCCGCAGCTTCTGGCCCTTGCGCTCCATCTCGACGGCGCCCGAGGCGATGAAATAGACCTGCCGGGCGACCTCGCCCTTGCGGATCAGGATCGTGCCGGGATCGACATGCGTAATCCGCAACGCGCGGGCAAGCTGGCGCTTTTCGCGCGGGCCCATGCCGTCGAACACTGGAAAGGCCCGCACGAAGGCGTCGCGCTGCAGCGCGAAATCCAGCCGCGGGCGGGCGTCGAGCGGGGCGCGGCGCGCGCTCAGCCGACTGCGCAGCGTGTTATAAAGCTCGCGGCTGATCAGCCCGTCATCGAAGAGCGTCTCGTATTCGCGCTCTTCCAGCCGCAACGATGTGCGACGGATGAAGCGGCGTTCCATCTCCTCGGCATAGCCCGGGTATTGCAGGCGCAGCCCCTCGATGGCGCTGTCAGTCTCCTCCTCGCGGCGGCGCAGAAGTTCATGCAGCAGATCGGCCACCCGGCGACCATGGATGCGCCGGATCTTGCTGTCGATGAAGCCGTGCAGTTCGCGCAGGATCAGACGCTGGTTGAGCAGGATCTCAAAACGCTCGGCAGTCATCCGCTCCAGCGGGGCCGACCAGCGCAGGCGCGAATGCAGCCACACCGCCAGCCGATACCAGTTGCCATAGCCCAGCGCCTTGCGCGCCGCCGTTCGGTAGTCGTTGCGGCCCCCGCCGCGGGTGAATTCGATCAGCCGGTCAACATCCGATAGCATCCGATCCACCAGCCGCATCGAAAACAGTTGCTGGCGGAAATTCTCGATGATCAGGTCACGCTCGCGCCCGGCCAGCGCCACCAGACCCAGGGTGAGGCGGTCGCGGTCGGGGATTTCCTCGGCGGCCTCGGCGATTTCCACTGCCTCATCGAGGCGTTTCGCGTAGCGCTTTGCCTCGGACCGGATGACGTCTTTGGGAAGCTGGTAGTCGCGAACGGTCTCGGCGATTTCCTCGCGGACATTCTGCAGCGCCACGGCGATCACCTGATGCGACAGAGCCTGATCCAGCCTCGGCAGCTTGTTCAGCCCCAGCCGGGCGATGACCAGTCGCAGCGTCGCGCCCTGCACCAGCAGCGTGAACAGCGTGAAGCCGGTGGCCAGGATGCCGACCTCGCGCTTGATCGCGGGCGGAACCAGCGCGCTTTCGGTTACCGCCAGCGCCAGCGCCAGTGTGACCGCGCCCCGCAACCCCCCCCACAGAATCGCCGCGCGGTAGGTCGGCCCGACCGTGGGCGACAGCCGCAACCGGGCCAGCAGCGGCAGCATCCCCCACAGCATCACCGCGCGCGCCGCGAAGGCGGCCAGCACGATCACCCCGATCAGGTAGATGTCGCTGGGGCGCAGATCACCCATCAGCCGCGGAATAAGCAGGGCAGCGAGGATGAAGATCAGCGCGCCGGCCCAGTAGGCCAGCACTTCCCAGACCTCGCGCAGGTAGTTCCAGCCCGCTGGTGTCAGCCGCCCCGGCCCCAGAAGGTTCAGCGACAGCCCCGCCACGACCACCGCGATCACCCCCGAGGTCTGCAACACCTGTTCGGCCACCACATAGGTCAGATAGGGCAGGGCGACGCTGATCGAGACCTGCGCGCGCGGAAAGGTCGGCATGACCGCCATCAGCGCGGTCGCCACCCGCGCCATCACCCAGCCCAGCCCGATGGCCCCGAACAGCAGCCACGGAAAGGTGACAAGCGCCTCCTGCAGGGTCGGGTCGGGAACCCCGAGTTGCACGAATGTCAGGAAAAAGCCGAACAGCGCGATGGCGGCGGCGTCATTGAGAAGCGACTCGCCCTCGACGATCCGGGTCAGCCGCTGCGGGGCAGCGATGTTTCGGAAGATGCTGACCACCGCCGAGGGGTCAGTGGTCGAGACGATCGCCCCGATCAGCAGGCATGCGGCCAGTGATAGCGTGGTGAAGGGTTGCAGCGCATAGCCGATCACTGCCGTCGAGAGCACCACTGCCCCCACCGCCATCACCAGGATCGGCACCCAGTCATCCAGCATTCGCCGCGCATTGACCATCAGCGCCACCTGGAACAGCAGCGTCGGCAGCAGCAGATACAGGAACACGTTAGAGCGGATCGGCAGTTCCAGCAGCCGCCGTATCATCGGGTTGAGCGCTTCGCCCAGATCGCTCTGCAGGACATAGAGCGCGCCCGCGCCGATCACCGCGCCGCCCAGCGCGAGGATCACCGTAAAGGGCAGGCGCAGCCGCTCGGACAGCGGCTCGCAGATACCGATCACTATGAAAAGGATCGCCAGCGCACCGACGAGAGCAATGATGTCCATGGATGTCAGTATAAGCAGGCGCCGCGCCAAACTGAACGGCGATTGCGCAGAATTCGTGCGTCAGGCGGTGCGCGCGCGATTATTCGGCGGCGAGCGGCACGCCCTCGCCCCCGGCCATGCCGATCTGCGCCAGCGCGCGGACGATATCGTCCATCATGGTCTGGAAGGCCGCGAAATCGGGACGCTTCTCGACGCGGCGTTCATCCATGTAGAGGCTGCGGTCGATCTCGATCTGGATGGCGTGCTGGTTGAGCGCGGGCCGCCCGTAGCGCTGCGCGATATAGGCCCCGGCAAAGGGCGAGTTGCGCGCCACGCGCAACCCGGCTTCGGCGAACACCCGCGCCACCTGCTCGGTGATGGCGGAATGCGCGGCCGCACCGAAGCGGTCCCCGAGCACGATATCGGGCCGCAGGGTGGTGTGCTGGCCGTTCATGCAGACCGCGTCGCGCGGCATCGAGTGCATGTCGAGCAGGATCGCCTGCCCGAACTGGCGGCGCTGCGCCTCCATCAGCGCGGTCAGACGCTCGTGATAGGGATGCCACGCCCCATTCAGGCGGGCCTGCGCCTCGGCCAGCGACAGCTTGCCGCGATAGATGGCGCGCCCCCCGGCGACGACGCGCGGGATCACGCCCAGCCCAGAGCTGATGCGCGGATTGAGCCCGCGCGCCGAGACGCCGGAAATCAGCGCCGGGTCAAGCTCGGTCGCGGCCCGGTTGAAATCGACATAGGCACGCGGCACCCGGGCGATCAGCGTCGGCGCTCCTGCCGCCGGGGCGGCGCGCAGCAACATGTCGACGAACGCATCCTCGGAGGAGCGCAGGCTGCGCCGGTCGAGCACCGAGTCGTCCAGCAATGTGGGCGGGTAGTCACGCCCGCTATGCGGCGACGCAAAGACCACGGCGCTGCCGGGAAAGGCCGGGGGAAGGAAGTCGAAGGCGTGCATCGGACTCTTGCTTTTTTCAGAATGATAGCGCAGTGCAGCGCCATTGCAAAAGCTCTTGATCCTTGGGGCGACTCTAATTATAGACCGCCGTGATTGACGCGGTCGTGGCCCGCGTCCCTTTTGTTTTGGGACGCAGGCAGGTCGCTCAGGGCGCGTAGCTCAGTGGTAGAGCACTACGTTGACATCGTAGGGGTCACAAGTTCGAACCTTGTCGTGCCCACCATTCACCCCCTGTCCCCAGGCAGGACCCACCATGAAGGCGCGCGTGCGCCGCGAACAGGAGAAGGCCGATGAAGGTCAGAAACTCGCTCCGGTCGCTCAAGCAGCGTCACCGCGATTGCCAGATCGTGCGCCGCAAGGGCCGGGTATACGTCATCAACAAGACGCAGAAGAAGTTCAAGGCCCGTCAGGGCTGAAGTCTTCTGGTCGTTTCGCGAGCGCCCCGGGGATCAGCCCGGGGCGTTCTGCATTGCAGGGGCACCTGCCCGGGCCTGTCGCGGCGACGCCAAAGCGCCCTCGGGGCGTGCAAGGGTGGGTGGGTGGGCACGGCCCGAGGGCGCTTCGGGCGGCTTGCGGGGCCGATGAACCGGCTGCGGTGTCAGATCACTCCGAATAGCACTGCCGCGAGATAGGCGATATTGGCGAGGATCAGCAGCGCAACCGCCAGCGAGCCCAGATCCTTGGCGTCCTTGGCCATCTGCGACCATTCGGGCGACAGATGATCGACCAGCGCCTCGATCGCGGTGTTCAGCGCCTCGGCGGCAAGCATCGCGCAGAAGAGGATCAGAAAGCCGAGGAAATGCCCGGCACTTGCGCCGGACACAAGCAGCACCACAACTCCGACCGCGCCAAAGATCAACTGGTGCCGGGCCGCAGTCTCGCGCAGCAACCTGCGTAGGCCTTGAAGCGAGTAGCGCGTTGCATCCAGCAGATGCCACAGACCGCCCCGACCCGCAGGCTTCTGCCCGTCCTTGCCGCCCCGATCAGTCACGGCTCGGCTTGTAGATATGCTCGGCCCCCGGAAAGGCCCGCGCGGTGACATCCTCGGCATAGGCCGCCACTGCGCGCTCGATCGCCGGGCCCAGATCGCCATAGATCTTGACGAATTTCGGCACACGCGGGTTCAGCCCCAGCATGTCCTCGAGCACCAGGATCTGCCCGTCACAGGTCTTGGACGCGCCGATGCCGATGGTGGGGATCTCCACCGCCGCGGTGATCTTGTCGGCCAGCGGCTCGACCACACCCTCGACCACCAGCGCGAAGGCACCGGCCTCGGCCACGGCGCGGGCATCGTCGAGATGCATCGCCCAGGCGGCCTCGTCCCGTCCCTGCACCTTGAAGCCGCCCATGGTGTTTACCGCTTGCGGGGTCAGCCCGATATGCGCCATCACCGGGATGCCGCGTTCGGACAGGAAGCGGATCGTCTCGGCCATGCGGGCGCCGCCCTCGAGCTTGACCGCCCCGCAGGCAGTTTCCTTCATGATCCGCGCGGCGTTGCGGAAGGCCACTTCGGGGCTTTCCTCATAGGTGCCGAAGGGCATGTCGACGACGATCAGCGCGCGCTTTGTCCCGCGCACCACCGCGCGGCCATGCATGATCATCAGATCGAGCGGCACGCCCACGGTCGAGTCCATCCCGTGCATGACCATCCCGAGGCTATCGCCCACAAGAATGAAATCGGCGTAGCGGTCGACAATGGCCGCGGTATGCGCGGGATACGAGGTCAGCGAGACGATCGGATCGCCCCCCTTGCGCGCGCGGATCTGCGGCGCGGTGATGCGGCGGATCGGGGCTTGGCTACTCATGGCTCCTCCGGGGTCGGGACTATGACGCGGTTGTCGATCAGGAACACGCTCCCGAACGACACCGCAAGCAGGATCACCGCTGGACGCGCCAGCCCGCCCGAGACCGGCGCCAGCGTCGCGGCGTCGCGGATATCGACCGAGCGGACATGCGCGCGCGGCTCGGCCTCGAGCGTGGCGCGGACATGGGCGCGCAGACGGCTGGCGGTGAGGCCGGTCGCGGCCATCGTCTCGGCCTCATCCAGCGCGCGCGACAGGATCGGGGCTGCGGCACGGTCAGCCGCGGTCAGCCGCACATTGCGCGAGGACATCGCCAGCCCGTCGGCTTCGCGAGCGATGGGCGCGCCGAGGATTTCCACCGCCATGTCCAGATCACGGACCATGGTTCGGATGACGGCAAGCTGCTGGTAGTCCTTCTCGCCGAACACGGCGGCATCGGGGCGGATGATATTGAAAAGCTTGGTCACTACGGTCGCCACGCCGCGGAAATGGCCGGGCCGCAGCTTTCCGATCAGGGTCTTCGCAAGCTCGGTCGTCTCGACGATGGTCTGGGCCTCGGGGTCGTAGACCTCGCCCGGCTCGGGGGCGAAGACCGCATCCACCCCCTCGGCGCGCAGAAGGTCGAGATCGCGCTCGGCGTCGCGCGGGTAGCTGGCGAAATCCTCGCCCGGGCCGAATTGCGTGGGGTTCACGAAGATCGAGGCCACCACCTGCCCCCCCTGCCCCGCCCGTTCGCGCGCCATGCGCATCAGCGACAGATGGCCCGCGTGCAGGAATCCCATGGTCGGCACCAGCACCACCGGGCCGGGCCAGCGCGCGCGCAGCGCGCGCATCTCGGCCTTGGTGCGGCAAAGCTGCATGGCCCGCCCTCAGACCCAGCGCGCGAAGGGCGGCAGGCTCATCAGCACTGCGTCAGGGTCATGCCCGGTCTGCAGACCGAATTTTGTGCCCCGGTCATAGACGAGGTTGTATTCGGCATAGAGCCCGCGATGAATGAGCTGCACCTCCTTGTCGGCCTCGGACCACGCCATCCGGCGCCGACGCTCCACCTGCGCAAGGAAGGCAGGCAGGAAGGCGCGGCCGACATCCTGGGTGAAGGCGAAATCGGCCTCCCAATCCCCCGTGCAACGGTCGTCGTAGAAGATGCCGCCGACACCCCGCGCGCGCTTGCGGTGCGGGATGTAGAAATACTCGTCCGCCCAGGCCTTGAAACGCGGATAAAGCTCGTCCCCGTGCGGATCGCAATAGCGTTGCAGGGTGGCGTGAAACTCGGCGGTGTCCTCGTCATACTCGATGCAGGGGTTGAGGTCCGACCCGCCCCCGAACCACCACGCGCCCGGCGTCCAGAACATACGCGTGTTCATGTGCACTGCGGGCACATGCGGGTTTTGCATATGCGCCACCAGCGAAATCCCCGACGCCCAGAAGCGCGGGTCCTCGCCCAGACCGGGGATCTCCTTGCGCGCGGTCAGCGAGCGCTGCGCCTGCTCGCCCAGCGCACCATAGACTTCCGAGACGTTCACGCCCACCTTCTCGAAGACGCGCCCGCCGCGCATGACGCTCATCAGCCCGCCGCCTGCGTCCTGCCCGTCAGGGCCGTGTCGCTGCGTTTCGCGGATCTCGAACCGGCCCGGCGGCTGATCGGAGAGTGGGCCGTCCGTATGGCTGGCCTCGACCGCCTCGAACGCGGCGACGATCTGGTCGCGCAATTCGCGGAACCACGCTGCGGCGCGGCGCTTGCGATCGGTGAAATCGTTGCTCATGGGCGGGCTCCCTCGCTGGCTTGGCAGATGTCGCATGGCGGCGCGAAGGGGGCAAGTCCCCTGCCCGCGCCCGGGTCATGGGGCGCGCAAGGGAGGGTGGGTGGGCGCGCCGCATGACGCGGGCGCGGGCAGGGGCTCACAGCACAGCGAGCAGGGTTTCATGACGGTCGAGAAAGGCAGCCCGGGTCTCGGCAGGCGGACGCAGATGCAGCGACAACCCGTCCAGTGCCGACCGGTCGGGACGACCGAAGAAGCGGTCGGCCTCGGCCTCGGTGAAGCCCGCGATCTGCGTGGCCTCCAGCCAGGCCGACAGCTTGTCGGCGGCCTTGATCCGCTTGCGCACTGGCGCGGGCAGGGCTGCGGGCAGACCGAAGCGGATGCGGATCGCCGCCGCCAGCCTCGCATCGAGCGCGCCGTATTCCGGCCCCACTGCATCCTTGACGGGCGAGATCATGTCGCCGATGACATATTCGGGCGCATCATGCAGCAGCGCCGCGAGTTGCCAGCGCGGCTCGGGTCGTGCCGTGCCACGGGTATAGATCGCTTCGACCAGCAACGAGTGTTCGGCCACCGAATAGGGCCACTCGCCACGGGTCTGCCCGTTCCAGCGCGCGACAAAGGCCAGCCCGTGGGCGATATCCTCGATCTCGATATCCACGGGCGTGGGGTCCAGCAGGTCCAGCCTGCGGCCCGAGAGCATGCGTTGCCAGGCGCGTCTGGGGGCCATCGCGGATCCCTTGCTTGGGGGTACTTGGCGGTGGTAGCGGGCGCGCCCCCGGGCCGCAAGGGGCCGGGGGCGCGCCCCTGCCCCTATTCGGCGGCGCGCAATGGCAACTCGCGCGGAAGCGGCTCGCCCAGTTGCAGCGGCAGTTGCCGTGGCGCGGGTTCGGGCGGCACGTCCCAGATCAGTTCGGCCTCGCGGATGGCGGCAAGCTTGCGCTCCAGCGCACGGTCGCGCCGCGCCGCCGAATCGCGCGCCGAGAACAGCCAGCGCAGCCCCAGTGCGCCACGATAGGCGCCCTTCTCGACCCAGACCCGCAGCGCCAGGAAGGCGGGTGTCACCAGAAGTGTCAGCAGCGTCGCCACGCCCAGCCCGAACACCACCGCTGTCGCCAGCTGCTTCCACCACAGAGAGGTCGGGCTGTCGATGGAGTAGCCGCCATTGGCGAAGTCGATCGACAGGCCCAGCATCATCGGCGTCAGCCCCGCCATGGTGGTGATGGTGGTCATCAGAACGGGCCGGATCCGGGCCTCGACCGTGCGTATGATGGCCTCGATCCGCGGCATGATCCTCGCGTAATTCTGGTAGGTATCGATCAGGACAATGTTGTTGTTCACCACGATGCCCGCCAGCGCGACGATCCCCGTGCCGGTCATGATGACCGAGAAGGTCTGATCCATCACGATCATGCCGATCAGCACCCCGGTCGACGACAGGATCACTGCCATCAGCACCAGCACCGCATTATAGAAGCTGTTGAACTGCGTCAGCAGGATGACGAACATCAGCCCCAGCGCCGCCGAGAAGGCGATGGTCAGGAATTCGGTGCTTTCTTCCTGGTCCTGCTGCTCGCCGGTCCATTCCCAGTTGATGCCCGCGGGCAGCGGCTCTTCGGTCTCCAGCCACTCGGTCAGCCGGTCGATCCGTTCGGTCGCGGTGATCGGCACCTGCCGCCAGCCATTCTCCTGTATCTCGGCGAGGTTCTCGCGCACGCGATTGTATCCCTGCGAGCCTGTCTCGTGCTCACGCGGGACCAGATCGGCGCGGCTTGCGATGCGCACGGTGTTGCCCTCGCGATCCACGATGCGGATCAGGCCTGCGCGCACATCGGCCAGCACGTCGAAATAGCGTTGCTGGTTGATGCGGTCGATCTGGCCGCGCGAGCGCACGGTCTCTGTGGTGATGAAGTTCGACAGCGGCACGAGGCCGAAATTCGTCTGCACGCGGAGTGTCTCGAGCGTGGAGAGCAGCCGGTCGCCCTCGGGCAGCCGCACGCGGATGTCGATTTCCTCTTCCGAACTGTCCACGCGCATCGTGTCCAGAAGCAGCCCGCGCGTGACAAGCTGCACCATGCCGCCAATGGCCGCGACATCGGCCCCGAAGCGACCTGCCATTTCCGTGTCGACATTGATCTGCCAGTCGATGCCGGGGACGGGCCGCGAATCTTCCAGATCGAACAGCCCCTCGGTCTCGCCAAAACGGGCGCGCACGATCTCGACGGATTCTTCCAGCGTTTCGAAGTCCTGGCCGGTCAGGCGCAGATGCACTGGCTTAGCCCCGGCCGGGCCGCCCGAGGCCACGAAGAACTCGGTCCGGATGCCAGGAATTTCGTCGAATTTCGCTTCCATCCGGTCGAGCACCACCTGCCCGCGCATCTCGGGGTCACCCAAGCGTTCGCGCCAATGCGTCAGCTCGAACTGGATCTGGCCGATGGCATCGCGCGGCGGACCCTGCCCGGCGGTGTTGGTATCAAGCCCGCCGTCACCGGCGAACGCAAAGACCGAGGCGACGGCCGGTTCGGCCAGCGCCACCTCCTCGACCTGGCGGACAAGCGTGTCCTGTTCGGACAGCGACAGGTTGCCACGCGCGAGGACATAGATGATGCCCTCCTCCGGCTCGGTCTCGACGAAGAACTC
>PXES01000249.1 GCA_003564655.1 Paracoccaceae bacterium | reverse complement strand
GGATACGCGCCGTTACTGGGCCACTTGCTATGATGGATGTTTCGGCGCGCAACTGTTTCTGTATTCTCAAACTGCTGACGCTCTGCCTTGCGCTGCTGATCCCGGCAGTGGCGGCAGCGAACGAGAACTTGGCGGATTGGTCCGGAAACTGGGAAACCCGGTGGCGGGATGGCGGGGCGCGCCTGCAGCTTCAGCAGAACGGCAGAGACGTGACCGGCGTCTACCCTCTGCTCGGGGGAGAGATCGAGGGGCGCGCAACTGAACGCACGCTGCGCGGGCGCTGGCGAGAGGGCGAGCGTTCAGGCAACTTCCTCTTCGTGCAGTCGCGCGACGGAGGCAGCTTTGCCGGTCGGTTCGAGTCGGGTGAATGGTGGACAGGGTTCCGGGCAACCGACGAAACATCAACGCGCATCCCTTTGAACCAGTCTTCGCCAATGGCGACCATGCGAACTTTCCTCACAGCGACCAATCAGGCAGGTCCCGGCAACATAGAGCTGCTTGGCACCGCCGCAGCACTGATACGTCCGAAGGATGGCCTGACCGACGGCGTGGGCAGGCTCGACCACACGCGCAAACTGTTCGAGGTCATCGATCAGCTTACCTTCCGGCTGTGGGATTTGCCGCGCGCACTAGACGAAGATGACTTCACTGTCGAACTGATGCAGGCTGGCACGTCCCAGACGGTCGAGATCGCCTTCCAGCGCCAGAACGGTCGCTGGTTTCTCACGCCGCCCTCCGGGCCGGAGCTTGAAGACATCCGCGACCGGCTACGCATCGCCCGTGGGCGCGAGATAGGGGCGGGGGTCGTCGAGGACACGCGTGCGCTGCGAACCCCGCGCGCCGCGATGATGAACTTCCTGATCGGTTTTCACGAACGCGACGATGGCGGGGTCGCGCGCATTACCGAAACGCTGGATTTGCGCGGGATGAGCCAGGAGCGTGATCCGATGCTCTATGCCAGCTATCTGCGGCTTGTGCTTGACCGTATCGGCCTTGTGATCCCGCAGGAAATCCCGGATGACCCCGATAGCCGCTCGCCCTATGTGCATTTCGAGCATCCCCGAGGCGATATCGTCATTGCCCCGGTCGAAACCGAGGATGGCGTGATCTGGCAGTTCGAGCCCGAGACCTTGCGCAGCATCCGGGCAGTCTACACCGCGCTCGAAGACATGCCGGTTGCCCCCGGACTGGAGCGGCTTGATGCGTTGAATGTGCATTTCGTAATACGGCAGAATATACGGCAATTCGCCCCTGACTTCCTGCTTCCGCTGGGTCCTTTAGAGCGGTGGCAATGGGTTGGTGTCGGCGCAGGGCTTATGCTGGCTGCGCTGGCCGGGTTCGCAGGGAGTGGTCTGTTACTTGGCCTTGGCGCGCGGTTTCGACTGATCGATCGCGAAGTGGCACCGACAATGCATCTGTTGTGCCGCTGGGCGCTGCGATTCCTGTTCGCCGGCGTTGTGATTGTAGCGGTCACCAAGCTTCTGGGTCTGCCGGATATCTTCGCGACTGCATTGAAGTCAATCGGATGGAGCTTCGTCATCATCAGCGGCGTGGTGCTTGGCTGGCAACTGATCGGCTGGCTCGCCTGGCGCAACGCGCAGGCCGAGCGCATTGCCGGGCACAATCTGATCTTGGTCTCGTTGGCCTCGGGTCTCGCGCGAATCTTCCTGGTGATTGGCGGCGGCCTTTTGCTGGCAAACCTGTTGGCGCTTCCGGTTGCCGGGGTCATAGCCGGTTTCGGCATCGGGGGTCTGGCTGTCGCGCTGGCCGCGCAGCCCACGCTGATGAATATCCTCGCCGGTTTCACGCTTTATGCCGACCGGCCCGTTTCCGTGGGGGATTTCTGCCGTTTTGGCGACACCATGGGAACAGTCGAGGCGATCGGCCTGCGCTCCACGCGGTTGCGCACCCTTGACCGGACAGTGATTTCGGTGCCGAATTCGCAATTTCTCGACATGCAGATCGAGAATTTCGCGCGCCGCGATCAGATGCGCTTCGCCACCACTTTGCAGTTGCGCTATGAGACGACGCCGGACCAACTGCGCTATGTCCTGACCGAGCTTCGCAAGCTGCTGATCGCGCATCCGATGGTGTTTTCCGACCCGATCCGTGTGCGCTTCATGGGGTTTGGCGAGCATTCGCTGGACATCGAGATCTTTGCCTATATCACGGCGTCCGATATGGACACGTTCACGGCAGCGCGCGAAGATATCCTGCTGCGGATGATGGCCATGGTGGAAGAGGCCGGCGCACAATTCGCCTTCCCCTCGATGGTGCATTACAATGCGGACGACACCCCGCCAGATACGCAGCGCAAGGCCAAGGCCGAGGCTACCGTCAACGAGTGGCGCGCGTGCGAAGACCTGCCGTTCCCGGATTTCGAGTGGCAAACCAAGGCAGAACTGAGCAACACGCTTACCTGGCCCCCCGAAGGCTCGGTGCAGCGTCCGAAACGTCGTGACACCGGCTGACTACGCCATCCGCGGCGTCACTGAAGACAACTCCATCGAAAATTCTGCGCGCCCGTGGAATAGTTCTTGCCTGATCACTTTTCACTGGTAACCTTTCAATCAGAAATTGATTGGGAGAATGAGGTTTACCGTGCACGTTTTCAAAGCCTCTTCGGTCCTGATTCTCCTGTCACCACTGGCCGCCTTCGCGCAAATACCTGAGGCCGAGCCAAGCCGCGGTGCGCACGGGCTGACGCTTCCCGCTACCTTCACCGGGGTGCTGCCATGTGCCGATTGTCCGGGAATTCGTCACCATCTCGATCTGTGGCCCGGGGGCGGCTTTGCTCTGCAGCGGGAGTACCTCGAGAAGGATCGCACCAAGGATGTGCTTGGGCGCTGGCATGTCGACCCGCAGCGCAATGCACTGGTGTTGTCTGCACCCGCCGCGCCGGAGTGGCAGATCCTGGGCAACGGTCATCTGCGCCTCTTGGACAGCGCTGGTGAACCGATCGACTCGGAGCTCCCGTATGAGCTTGAGCCCGGCGCGCTGGACCCGTTCGATCTGGCAATGCCGATGACCGGCGAGTTCATGTATTTCGCCGATGCCGGGCTTTTCACCGAATGCATGACCGGCCAGCGCTTTCCAGTGCTGATGCGGGACGGCTATCTGGAGCTTGAACGGGCATATCTGGAGGCAGAGCTTCCTCCGCAAGCACCACTTCTGGCCCGACTTGATGGCCAGATCGCAGAGGCGGAGCAGATGGAAGGGCCGCCGCGCCGGTCCCTGACGGTCGATCGGCTGCACCATGTCACACCGGGCGGGGCCTGCGCGACGGCGCGCGCGCCTGCCGAGGTGATCAACACCTACTGGCGGATCACCGAGATCGGCGACCGGGACCTGAGGGTCGAACCGCAAGGGCGCGAACCCTATCTGTTGCTGCTGCCGGGCGACGAAGCCCGCTTCTCGGCCACTGTGGGTTGCAACATGATGATGGGCAGCTATGCGCGTGACGAGGACGCGCTCGAATTCGGCGCGGTTGCCATGACGATGATGGCCTGCCCGCCGGATCTGGATGAGCTTGAAACCGCGATGCGTGACGTTCTGGATGCCGTCACCAGCCATGACAGCGATGGACATGTCTTGCGGCTGCGCGACGAGGCCGGGCATGTCCTTGCCCGAGTGCGGGCCGTTCACACCCCGCATCGCTAACCCTTTACCTTTTTCACGAGTTCAAGGAGAAGTTGAAATGTGCACGGCTTGTTGCGACCCCATACTGGCGCAGGCCGCGGGGATTGACCCCTGCCACTGCGGCGCGCCCTACACGCAGGACGCATTCCGGCGGATCGAGGCAGACCTGACCCGTCGGCAGATGCTGGGCGGCACGGCGGCCGTGCTGGGCATGTTCGCTGGCTTTGGCCTCGCCCCCGAAGAGGGGCGCGCCCAGACACCGGGCCGCCCGCTGCTGCTGACCAACCTGCGCTACTTCGACGGCGAGACGCTCGAGATGCACGAAGGCCGCGACATCCTGATCGAGGGCAACCGGATTACCGCGCTGGTCGCCGCCGGTGACGGCCCCGAGGACGCCGAGCGCATCGATTGCGGGGGCCGGTCGGTTATTCCGGGGCTGATCGATGCGCATTGGCACGCGACGCTTGTGGGCGTCAGCATGGTCGCCGCGGCAACGCAGGATATCGGTTTCGTGCATCTGATGGCCGGGCGCCAGGCGGGTGGGACGCTCATGCGCGGGTTTACCACCGTGCGTGACCTGGGCGGGCCGTCCTTCGGGCTTAAGATGGCCATCGACCGAGGAATCGTCTCAGGGCCGCGGATCTTCCCCTCGGGCGCGATGATCTCGCAAACCTCTGGGCATGGGGATTTCCGCTTCCTGAACGAGTTGCCGCGCTTCCCCGATACACCGGCAAATTACATCGAGCGCCAGGGGGTTGCATTGGTCGTCGATGGGGCTGACATGGTGCTACGCGCGACCCGCGAGCAGTTGATGAAGGGCGCAAGTCAGATCAAGATCATGGCCGGGGGCGGCGTTTCCTCGCTCTATGATCCGCTCGACAGCATCCAGTTCACCGAGCGCGAGATGCGCGCAGCCGTCGAGGCGGCCGAGGACTGGGGCACCTATGTCTGCTCGCATGTCTACACCCCGGGCGGCATCCGCCGTGCCATATCGGCGGGCGTCAAATCCATCGAGCACGGCCAACTGGCCGATGATGAAACGGCTCAGATCATGGGGGGCGAGGGTGTCTGGTGGTCGATCCAGCCATTTCTGGATGACGAGGACGCCAACCCGAAGGACGACCCGGTGCAACGCCAGAAGCAACTCGAAGTGGCGGCCGGCACCGAACGCGCCTTTGAGCTTGCCGCGCGACACAATGTGCCGCTCGCCTTCGGCACCGATATCCTGTTCAACCCGGCCGGTGTGACGAGCCAGGGGCGGCAACTGGCGAAATTCGCCCGCTTCATGTCCCCGCTCCAGGCGCTGCGCACCGCCACCGGGGCGGCGGGCCAGTTGCTGGGCATGTCCGGGGACCGTGCGCCCTATGACGGGCGGCTGGGCGTGATCTCCGAGGGGGCTCTGGCCGATCTGCTGGTGGTCGATGCCGACCCTGAAGACGGGCTCGACTTTCTGGACGATCCCGAGGGGCGCATCAATCTGATCATGAAGGACGGGCGCATCGCCAAGGACAGTCTGACGACCTGATTGCCGGAAAAGGGACACATCATCATGAGACAATTCAAGACTGCCATCGCCTCGGCGCTTGCCGCGCTGTGTCTGACGGGGGCCGCGCAGGCCCAGGACGCGCCCGAGACCGTGTTCCAGATCACCCCGTATGTCTGGGCCTCGGGTCTGGGCGGGGATATCACGCCCTTTACCGGCGCCCCCACGGTATCGGTCAGCAAGTCCTTCACCGACCTCCTCGGGGATCTCGACGCGGCATTCTTCATCTCGGCCTATGCGCGGCATGGCAATCTGGTCTTCATGGGGGATTTCAGTACTTCGTCGTCGTC
>PXES01000079.1 GCA_003564655.1 Paracoccaceae bacterium | reverse complement strand
GGTATCCTCGTGGCACTCCTCCACCGCCCCGTCACAGGGGACGATGGAGATGTATGCCACCACCGGGCGGCCGGTGTTGGCGGCCTCGGCCTTGGCCCGCTCCGGGTCATCGATGACCTTGGTGACCCGGTCAACGTGGGCGGCAGCGGTGGCGGGCTTGACCAGGGCAGCGGCCTCGGCACCGGTAAACTCGGTGCCGAGCTCATCGACGACGTGGGCCGGCACGAGCCAGCCCCAGCCGCCGATTTCCTCGCCTACACCCAGGGCTTCCAGGGTGCGCTGGGAGTCTGCGTCGGCGGGTTGCCATCCGCCGAGCCTCTCCCCGTCGAACCACATAACTCGGACGGTGGCGGAAGCGGCCTGCTCCCGCCGTGCCGCCCCGTTGGCCCGAGCCGCTGCCAAGCTGGCAGCTTCGCGGCGGGCCAGTTCCTCGGTGATGGCGGCCTTTTGGGTCGCGATGGCTGCCTTGTCGTCGGCAGGGATGCTTGCCGGGTTGGGCACAAGCAGCTTCCCACCCGGGAGTCTGGCAACACGGTACTGGTCGACCAACTGTGCTGGAGTTTTCATTGGTGCGCCTCCTTTGTCTTGCGCCTAAGTCCTGCGCTCCGCTAGGCGCCCCCGCAGAGGCGCCCACGCAACACAGGTTGCGGTTATTTCGTCTCCTGCCGGTCTGTCCGTCCCTGTTGCCTCGGCTTAGTGAGGCGGGCGTCCGGTCGTCGTGGCGGCGTCTGTCTTTGCCGCTCGTGGCCGGTTGCGATAATCCCCAGGGGCGGGGCCGGTCATTCGGTTGTCAAGGTTCTCGTCGTCGCTCGTCGGTGTTGTGTCCTTCGTTCTGACCACATTATATGGCATCGCCGCACGGACGTAAAGATGGCGCACAGTCCCTGTAGTCAAATGGCACGCCGTCTAGAGCCAGGGGCGCAGGCAGGCTACTTTGTTTTACGTGTTGCTCGCTCTTTCGCAGTTTCTCGCCCGAATGCAAAGACGCCACCCACAAAGTGAGCGGCGTTTTGGCTTCCATGCCCAGCCCATGCCCAGGCCGGGCGCTCTATGCCGCGCGGGCCCTGGCGCGACAGAGGGTGCGAGTTGCGCGTCCGACTACGCCCACCTCCGTAGCTCATGCAGCTCGCGGACCCGATTGCTCATGGCCTGGCGGCTGACGTCAAAGAGGGCACACATGTCATCGACGGACATGCCCTCTCGCAGGGCATCGTTCACCAGCTCACGCGGCATGAGAATCTCCGCGGCGCCGGCGTCCGCCGCGCGTTCCACGGACGGAGCGCGTCCAGGTCTCAGGTGGCATGGGTACGTGCCCCCGGGATGCAGCCACGCATGGACGAGCTCGTGCGCGATGGTGTATCGCTGTTTGGTAGAGCAGTCCGCTTCGTTGACGCAGATGCGGATGGAGCCATGGCCCCCGCCGGGGTGGGTGAGGAGCATGCCGGCAAGGGCACGTGGGAGCTCACAGAGGACGACTTGGGCGCCATGCTGGCGCGCGCAGATGCTCGAGGTAGCGGAGCGGATGGAGCCCGTTGGCTTTGGCCGTCCCCACGATGCTGTAGATGACGGCGCTGGTCCGTGCGCCCCCCCAGGGTGTTGGAGAAGAGCCAGTTCAAGCCCGATGACGAAGCACATCCCGATACCTTCCGCAACATGCTCATCTGGGGCGACAACAAACTGGCGATGGCCGCCCTGCTGGAGCAGTTCCGGGGGAAGATTGATCTCATCTACATTGATCGGCTACATTGATCCGCCGTTCGCCGTCGGGGCGGACTTCACGGTGCAGGTGCAGCCTGAGAAGGCCAGATCTGTTACCTCACGTAGCTGCATCGCTCCGTGTTGTGGCCTGGTCGAACCACATGAGGAGCTTGGCATCCTCCTGCAGTATGGCGTCGGGAATCCTCTGGGCCACCGCGATGATGGTGGCGTAGTCTCGCTCCTGCCACGCTTTGCGGAACCCCGCGCGCACCGCCTCTAGGCGGAACACCTTCAGCTTCTTCGCTGCCCCTTCGCGATACTGGGCGAACTCCCGGAGGAGGGAGCGCTCTCTGAGCTTCTCCAGGTCGCCAGCTCGCCGCGGGTCGGGGACATACCAGCGCTCCTTGGCTTTGGCCCGTAAGGCGGCATCGTCCTTGGCCAGGCCCCGTAGATCCTTGTAGTTCGAGGACAGGTAGCTATGGATGGGAGCGGGTACATCACCCACCCCGTCGTAGCGGAGGAAGCTCTCCTCCAGCATCTCGGAGAGTTCGAGCTGCTTCTCATGCTTGGCCCAGCCGGAGAGCTCCCGCATGAACTGCGGGTGGATCTCCTGGAACGTCTGGGGCTTCTTCGTGAGCTCCTGCTTGAGCCATAGGAGGGCCGACTCCTCATCCTTTACGAAGAGCTGCAGCTGCAGGACCTCCTTGACGGTCATGCGTTTGCGCTCATACTCCGTCACCTGCTCGGATAGGAAGTACATGCCGTCACGGACCGGGAAGCGCTGCTCCAGGCCTGTGTAGAACTCGGCCGCGGAAAGCGGCACGGTGACCCCGCGCAGCACGTGAAAGGCCACCATGCGATCGAAGAGGAGGTAGTCGCACCGCTCCGCGATGACCTCCGCCCTGTCCTCCTTGGCCACGAACACGGGCAATTGGCCGAGGTGGACGCGGACGAAGGCCCAGGCCCCCTCCTCCGTACCCGCCTGGAGCTTGAAGCGTTCCTCAAGACCCTGGTTGGGCTTGTAGGCGGAGATGACCAGGTCTTGCTTGACGGCCTGGCTCGTTACCTGCCGATACGATCCCTGTTGCTTGTCCATGGTCCGCACATCGGCGACCACGAACCCTGCCGCCAGTAGCGCTTCCTGGATGGCGTTCCAGACCGCGTTTTTGGAGTTATGGAAGACGATGGTTATCCAACGCCCAGGCTTCAGGACACGATGGTATTCCTCAAAGCAACGCTGCATCATGCTCTGGTACTCTGGCATCCCTTTACCCTTGTGCCGGTCAATAATGGCCTCAGTGTCGGTGGATGTTAATACTCGATGCCACGACTCAACGATATAGTTGAGATCAGCGTAGTATATATTCTCGCCAAATGGAGGGTCGGTGAATATATAGTCAACGGATTGTTCGGGGATGGTCGATCGACTGCAATCACCCGTGGTAGTAATGGATTGATTATATCTGGAATCTAAGGTGCGAAAAGTACGAGGGAATCTCACAGATCTTGCTGCCAAAGCATACCATGGAGAGACCTCACAGTGATTGGCTGGGATATAATAAACCCCCGGTAGATACTTATTCACCTGCTTGAATCCTTGAGGTTGATAGAGATTCATCAGTGACATTGTCCATATTCCCTGCTCTATCAGGAACGTCAAAGCATTCTTCAGGCGCAGATCGCCGCGAAATCTTACCAAGCTTCGCCATAACGCATCTAAGGCGTGTGCGGCTCGGCTAGGGAAGAAGTGGTGCAGATGCGTTATACCAGCGAGGTCCATACGCGCCCGCTGATGAGTCATATGCATATGTGGCAGGGCAGATTTTGGTACTAAGAATGGATACGGTAGCTCATATATTCTCGCAATAATATCCATATCGTGTTCATCAGGGACTTTTTCGTATTTCTTTCTCGATGCATTGTAGTTAACTATCACAGGAATACGCTTGGGGGCTCTGACCGTGCGCTCAACAGCTGTGTCATAGCGGGATGTATATAACCTGGTTAGCATACGCTTCTTCAGCGCTGTGCCACATCTTGGGCAAGGGAACGTCTCTCGGATCCGTTTGGTCGCAAGGTCGAGTGCTTCCTTGACAAACACGATCTCCTCACTACACTCCGGGCACGAGAACACTTCGCTCCACACCGTATAGTTGATGCGACCCTTCGTACCATCGGTGTGGAGGGTCGCATACATCCAACCCAGCTCTGCCTCGACCTCATCGAGAATGCTCTGGGCAGCCTTCCCGAATGCCTCCACATCGAAGGGCAGGTTGTAGTTGGCCGCGATGAACGTGGCCGCCGGTGACAGATCCCCTAGGATCACACGGCGGGCTCCCCACTCGGGTTGGCCTCGCCCTTCCTGGGCCCAGCGCGTCTCCAGCTCGCGACGATAGTCGGCTGACGCCGTCCCACACCATTGCGCTGCCACACCGGTCATGCCCGAGCCACAGAACCCATCGAGGACGATGTCGCCGGGTTTCGTGTAATGGAGGATGGAGGGCACGATGGCCAAGTACGGGACCTTGGTGTGATAGCTGTGTGCCCGGTAGAGCGGGTCCGTCTTGCCCTCGCTCACATCTACCGCAGACGGCGCTCGGTGGTAGGGTTCTTCAGGATCGTAGGGTCGGCCGTAGCATCGGACGAAGTCCGCCAGGAACGGGTTGGGACAAGCCGTGTAGTAAGGAGGATCGGAGAGTCGTAGGATATCCTCATCCTCACCAAGGGGAAAGTCTGGTCGCTTACGGAGCTCTGGTAGCCGGTCCTTCAGCCGCTCCAAGAAGTAGGCTCGCCGTTCCTCATGGGAGGCGAACGTCATCCCCAGGCATTCGACGGTACTATCCGGAGCTGGCGTTCCATCCTCACCGAAGATGGACTGCTGGTGATGCGACTCCATCGTGGGGCCCTCCTCCGATGTCACGCCGAGCTTATCGGCGAGCTCGCTCTGGGTTAGCCCGCGGGCGCGCCGTATGGCCTTGAGTCGCCGCGGAAACAGGTTCATCATCAGACCGCCTCCTGTCGCATCTCATTATACACGCGCCATGTCGCACCGCATAGCGCCAAACGGCGCCCAACAAAGAGACTCTAGTGTCGCATAGCACAGGTTGCGGGAGCCAGCACGCCGCTAGAGCGACACAGGCGTCGCGTGACAGCTTGCGGGACGGCGACATCTATGACACAATCCGGGTGAGGAGGTGGCGACGATGGACGGAAATGGCACGCCCAGCGCCCGCATCATGGACGCGCAGGACGTAGCACGGTGGCTCCGTGTGAGCAAGCGCCAGGTGTACCGCCTGGTGGCGCACGGCCTGCCGCACGTACGGCTGGGCACCAGGCTCCGGTTTGTCGAGGAAGATATTCGGGACTGGATGCGGCGAGGGCCCTCTTCGTGAAGTCCCGCCCACGTTGAGAGGAGGCAGGCCAACCCATGCGGCCCATCACGCCCAAGATCGAGCAGCACGGCGACACCATCCGGATCTGCAACGGCAAGGCCATCATCGAGCAGGTTGCCGAGGCGCTTATCGCCCGTGGCCTGGAGACAGCAGACGAGGCGGCGGACCAGCTGCCGCTCCGCCAAGAGCGCTTCGTGGAGCGGGTGGCCGAGGCCGTGTGGGACTACATCATGTACGATCTGGCCGCCGACTCGGCGGACTGGCACTACATCCTGACAGGAAAGCGGGTCTACCGGCCTGCCGGCGAGTACCAGGCCGCCCGCAAGGCCCGCTACGAGCTGCAGCCGGGCGAGTACGCGCAGCGGGCCCGGGAGCTGCTGCTGGAGGGGTTGGAGCGG
>PXES01000365.1 GCA_003564655.1 Paracoccaceae bacterium | reverse complement strand
GTCTTCCCACAGCGCGGGCTCGGCCTCGACCGCGGCCAGCGCGCGGGCGACCCGGCGCCAGCTGTCGTCCACGGTGGCGTCGATGGGCGCCCCGCCCGGGGCCTTCAGGCGGTATTTCATGTCCCAGATCTGCTCGGCAATCGGGGCGGCGAAAGGAGTCATGCGTGGCGCCTGCGCTGTACGGGGGTCAGGTGCCAAGGATAGGCCGCCCCCCGCCCGCGGTCAACGCGCCGCGCGCGGCCTGTCAGCCAAACCGGTTCGGCCCCGGATCACCCTGCGTGCAGGTAAAGGCGATCAGCATGATGAGATAGCCAATCACCGCCAGCACATACAGGCCCAGAACCACAAATGCCGCCGCGCTTACGCCGGTGGCGAAGCCCATGGCCACGATCACCCCCCCGATGAGGGCCACGATAAAGAACCCGCCCCACCACCAACCCGACCGGTCGGTATCGTGCAAACGCCGCCACGTTACCGCCAGAGAAGGCAGAATCGTGCCCAGCGTCGCAAGCGTGTTCAGCGGGCTGAAATCTGTCATGTCGGTCGCGCCGAAGACAATCATGTCGACAAGTGCCGTTGCCATGCCCAGCAGGAACAGGAACAGCACGAAGAACCAGTATTCCGAGCGGCTGGCCCGGCCGGAGAAGCCGACATATTTCTGAAAGCAGACGGTGATCGCCTCGCCGAAACCGCGGCTTGGCGCGTGGATATACAGCCCGTCCGGCCCGGTGGTGCCGCGCCCCTGCTCCCCGCCACGGTCGCCCGCGCCGGTGCGGGGCAACGCAGGCCGGGCACCCTGCCCGCTGCCCGCTGGCAGGGGCGGCGGCGCCTTGCCGGCATCGGGGGCAGGGAAATCGAAATGCGCATCCGCGCGCTGCCAGTCGGCCATGCCGTCCTGCCAGACCAGAGACTCGGGCAACAGGCGGCTATCCAGGATCAGGCGGTAGATTTCGGACGCCGCGACGGGACCATGACGGGTGGTGCCTTCGGCGTAATACCAGGTGCCAGCCATGGTTCCCTCCGGTGTCTGGGCATCGATGCGCGGCCGAACCTCCAGCATGACCCCGGGCGAGTCAAGGGTTGCGGCCAGGCGGACCGCGCCGCCGGCCCTGCCCCGGGTCAGGGCAACAGAAAGCACGCCGCCGCCCTTGCCGTGATGCCGCGCACGGCGGTTCAGCCAAACCGGTTCGGCCCCGGATCACCGCGCGTGCAGGTGAAGACCAGCAGGACAACCCAGTACGCGAATGCCGCCAACATCATCACCGCCCCGATCGGCACCATCACCGCCCAGTTGCCCCCGCCTCCGATGCCAAGAACGGCAACACCAAAGACCACGCCCAGCACCATGGCGATCAACCCGAGAAAGAAACCGCCGATCCACCAGCCGGAACGGTTGATGTCATGCAGCCGCCGCCAGCTCACGGCAAGCGTCGGCAAAAGCAGCGCAAGGGATAGCAGGGTGTTCAGCGGGCCGGCATCGTCCTGAGACATCGACACATTGAAAAAGACGGAGTCCAGGATCGATGTCACGATCCCCATGATGAAACCGAACAGCACGAAGTACCAGTATTCAGACCGGCTGGCCCGGCCGGAAAAGCGGACATAGCTGCGCAGGCAGACCGATATCGCCTCGGTGAAACCACGGGCCGGGGCGTGGATATACAACCCGTCCGGCCCGGTGTGGCTTTGGCGGCCCAGACGGTCCTGACGCGGCTCTGGCGGCGTGTAGCTGTCCAGGCGTCGCCGGCGCCCGGTGCCCGTGGCAGGAAGCGGGGGCACGGCAGCGGGCGGCATGCCGCCGGATGGCTCGGCCGGTTCGTCGGCGAAATGCTGCGCCAGGGGTTCCCAGTTGGTCAGACCCGTGCGCCACAACAGGTCTGTCGGCCCCAGCAGGCCGGCGCTGATCAGGCGCCTGATCTCGTCCTCCGATACCGGCCCGACCCGCCGGTCACCATCCACGTAAAACCACTGCATATCGAACCGATACCCCGGACACCGCTGCCCCATCGGCCGCCAGCGTTCAACCGCCGCGCGTATCTTGTCAACCCCGGCAGACCGTGGCGCCCTCCCCCCCTGCAAGACGCGCGCGCACCCTCGCCCCATCACCTTACCCCAAATACTCAATCGACACGACAGCCTGCGCGGGCGGCAAGGCTGTCACACCACCCTGTTGCCCCCTGCGGTAAGCCGGGCTATCTGCACCGTCATGACGATCCCCACCCCTCTGCATCTGATCAAGCTCTGCGTCGGCGCCGACGGGATCGAGGATCTGGCCGCCTGGCAACGCGACCCCCGCGCGCTGGGGCCGGACGGGCTGCCCCGCCATGTCACGCGCATGTGGCCGAAACGTGCCGAGGCGCTGCTGGCGGGCGGGTCGCTCTACTGGGTCTTTCGCGGCACGGTGCTGGCCCGCCAGCGCATCCTGCGCCTTGATCCGGTCATCGGCGAGGATGGTGTCCGGCGCTGCGGCATCGTGCTGGAGCCGGATATCGTCAGAACCGCACCGCAACAGCGCAGCGCGTTTCAGGGCTGGCGCTATCTCAAGCCGCAGGATGCGCCCGCCGACCTGGCACCGGCCCGGCCCGGGGACGATGCGCTGCCCCCGGAACTGGACGCGGCTCTGGCGGAACTGGGCCTCCGCTGAAACCTTTCTCTGCCGGACTTGTTCCAGATCAAGGCCACGGGCGGCGATAGACAGCATCTTTTCGTGGCTGTCTCCGAGACCGGTAGAGGAAATGCCCATGACCATGATCGCCCCCGAAGACCTGAACATCCTCATCACCGGCGGCGCGCGCGGCATCGGCGCGGCGACGGCAAGGCTTCTTGCCGCGCAGGGGGCTTCGGTCATGATCACCGATGTGCTGGACGAGGAAGGCGCGGCGCTGGCACGCGACCTGGGCCCGCCCGCCCGCTACCGGCGGCTGGACGTCACGAGCGAGGCCGACTGGAACGATGCCGTTACCGCAGCGGAAGAGACCCTTGGCGGGCTGAACGCGTTATTCAACAATGCCGGCCTTCTGGCTTTCGGCACGGTTGAAAACACGGACCCGGCCGCATTTCGGCACATGCTGGAGGTCAATGTCATGGGCTGTTTCCTGGGCATGCGCGCCTGTGCTGCGGCGATGCGGCGCGCGGGCGGCGGGGCGATCGTCAACTGCTCTTCCATCGCCGGCATGAATGGCTACGCCGGCTTCATGCCCTATGTCACCAGCAAATGGGCACTGCGCGGCATGAACAAATGCGCCGCGCTCGACCTCGCAGCCGACAATATCCGCGTCTTGTCGCTGCATCCCGGCCCGATCCGCACGGTGATGGGCGACGAACTGCCCCCGGATATCGCCGCATCCCAGCCCATCGCCCGTTTTGGCGAGCCCGAGGAAGTCGCGCGCATGGTCCGCTTCATGCTGTGCGAGGCCAGCTATTCCACCGGGTCGGAATTCGTGATCGATGGCGGCGCGCTTACCGGGCAGGTGCCGCGGCTGGAGTAAATCCGCCCCGCTGAAAAAGGCTCCGTATCCCTTCCTGCAAAGCAGCCCGGCGGCACAAGTGGCGGCGCGCCCGCTCGCACAGGGCGGCCAAGGCTTTTGCAACAAAAGCCTTGCAAGGTTTTTGTTTCAAAAACCTTGGGCCCTGCCCTATTCCGCCGGCACGCGCCGGTCCAGCGCCTCTTCCAGTTCGCGCGCCAGCCGCTTCGCCTGGGTAGAACGCGGTTTGCCCATCCAGGCCAGCAGCACATAGGCCACCGGCGTCAGGTAAAGCGTGAACAACGCCGCCATCCCCAGCCCGCCGACGATCACCCAGCCGAGCGCCTCGCGCGCCTCTGCCCCTGCGCCGGTGGACAGCACCAGCGGCACCCCGCCCAGCACCGTCGAGGCCATGGTCATCATCACCGGCCGCAGACGGATGGTCGCCGCGTCAAAGGCCGCCTGCGCCACGCTCGCCCCCCGGTCGCGCAACTGATTGGCGAATTCGACGATCAGGATGCCGTTCTTGGCCATGATCCCCACCAAGAGCACCAGCCCGATCTGCGAATAGACGTTCAGACTGCCCCCCGTCAGCAACAAAGCAAATATCGCGCAGGCCAGGCCCAGCGGCACTGTCGCCATCACCACCAGTGCCGAAACAAAGCTTTCGAACTGCGCCGAGAGCACCAGAAACACCACCAGCAACGCGAAGCCGAAGGTGATCAGGATCCCGGCCGACGTTTCGTCCAGCGTCGCCGCCTCGGCCAGCGGCACCACGCGGGTGCCGGCCGCGGTCACATCGCGCGCCAGGCGTTCCACCTCTGCCACCGCATCGCCCAGCGCGAAGGTGGGCGTCAGGGGTGCTGTGATCTCGACCGCGCGCATCTGTTCCTCACGCGTCAGTTCCGGCGCCGTGGCGCGTTCCTCCAGTGAAACAAAGGCCGAAAGCGGCTGCAACTGCCCGTTGGCCGCCATCACGAAGACCCGCTCCAGGTCGCCCGGGGCGCGCACCGGGTTGGTGGTGGACAGCATGGTGATGTCGAAGCTGCGATCCTCGATGAACAGGCTACCCAGCGAGCGGCCATCGAGCACCGATTGCAGCGCCTCGGCCAGCCCGTCGATCTGAACCCCCAGATCGGATGCCGCGCGGCGGTCGACCTCGATGAAAAGCTGCGGCTGGGTGGTGTCGAAGCTCAGTTGCGCCTGCCCGAAGCGCGGATCGTCCTGCATCCGCTCGACCAACGCCTCGGCCTCTTCGGCCAGCCGCTCGTAGCTTTCGCCCACCAGCGCGAAACGCAGGCCACGCCCCGCGCCCCGGATACGCAGCGAATTGGGCTGGATGGCAAAGGCCTGCACGCCGATGATCTCGCGCAGCCCGGCATTGATCTGACCGACGATCTGCTCCTGGCTGCGCGCGCGCTCGTCCCACGGCGCCAGGGTCAACACCATGAAGCCGCGATTGGCCCGCCCGCCGGTGCCGACGATGGAAAACACGTTCGTCACCTCGCCCGATGCCTGAAGGGGCGCCACCAATGCCTCGATATCCAGCATGCGCTGATTGAGATATTCCAGCGATACCCCCTGCGGCGCGGTGATCGACATCAGCGCCACGGCGCGGTCCTCGCGCGGGGTCAGTTCCTGGCGGAGCTGCGTGGACAAAAGCGCCGCCGTCGCCCCGAAAAGCAGCACCGCCGCCAGCACCGCCAGCGGCTGCGCCAGCGCGCCGCGCAGGGTCAGCGCGTAAAGCGCCGCCAGCCGCCCGCCCAGCCAGATCATCGGCCCGCGCGGCGGCGTTGCCGGCGCCGGGCGCAGCAACTGGCTGGCCAGCACCGGGCACAGCGTCAGCGCCACGACCGAAGAGATCATCACCGCCATGGCCAGCGTGAAACCGAATTCCCGGAACAGCCCGCCCGCCTGGCCCGGCAGAAAGGACAGCGGCACGAAGACCGCGGCCAGCGTGGCGGTGGTGGTGACCACGGCAAAGAACACCTGCCGCGTACCCAGCACGGCCGCCGCGCGCGGTCCAATGCCCT
>PXES01000111.1 GCA_003564655.1 Paracoccaceae bacterium | reverse complement strand
GCCCTTGTCGGGGGCGGTCAGCGGGTCGGTGATCACCGGGCGGTAGTCCAGCTTCACCTTCGTGCCCTCGACCCAGGCCAGCGTGTGCTTGCGCCAGATCTTGTCGTCGCGGTCGGGGTAATCCTCATGCGCATGCGCCCCGCGGCTTTCCTTGCGCGCCTCGGCCGAGACGATGGTCGCCATGGCGTTGGGCATCAGGTTGTCCAGCTCCAGCGTTTCCATCAGGTCCGAGTTCCAGATCAGCGAGCGGTCGGTGACCTTCAGATCATCCACCTTGCCCGCCACCTCGGCCATCTTGCGGCAGCCCTCGGCCAGCGTCTTGTCGGTGCGGAAGACGGCGGCATCCTCCTGCATGGTCTTCTGCATCTCCAGCCGCAATTCGGCGGTCGGCACCGCCCCGTCGAGATTGCGGAAGCGGTCAAACCGCTCCAGCGCCTTCTCGACGCTCGCCTTGTTCGCCGTGGGGACCGGCGCCTCGGGGTCCACCACCTTGCCTGCGCGGATCGCCGCGGCACGCCCGAAGACCACGAGGTCGATCAGCGAGTTCGACCCCAGCCGGTTGGCCCCGTGCACGCTGGCGCAGGCGGCCTCGCCCACGGCCATCAGACCGGGCGCCACGCGATTCGGGTCATCCGCCGTGGGGCTGAGCACCTCGCCCCAGTAATTCGTCGGGATGCCGCCCATGTTGTAGTGCACCGTGGGCAGGACCGGGATCGGCTCTTTCGTGACATCGACGCCCGAGAACACCCGCGCGCTCTCTGAGATCCCGGGCAGGCGCAAGGCCAGTGTCTCGGGCGGCAGGTGGCTGAGATTGAGGGGGATGTGGTCGTTCTTCGGCCCCACGCCACGCCCCTCGCGGATCTCCATCGTCATGCAGCGCGACACCACGTCGCGGCTGGCCAGATCCTTGTAGGTCGGCGCATATCGTTCCATGAAGCGCTCGCCCTAGGAATTGGTCAGATACCCGCCCTCGCCGCGCGCGCCCTCGGTGATCAGGCAGCCCGCGCCATAGATGCCCGTGGGGTGGAACTGCACGAATTCCATGTCCTGCAGCGGCAGCCCTGCGCGCGCGATCATGCCGTTGCCGTCGCCCGTGCAGGTATGCGCCGAGGTGGCGCTGAAATACGCCCGCCCATAGCCGCCCGTCGCCAGCACCACCATCTTGGCGCGGAACAGGTGCAGCGTGCCGTCATCGAGCTTCCAGGCCAGCACGCCCTGACATACGCCATCCTCGGACATGATCAGATCAGTGGCGAAATATTCGATGTAGAACTCGGCCTTCTGCTTCAGGCTCTGGCCATAAAGCGTGTGCAGCATGGCGTGGCCGGTGCGGTCGGCGGCCGCACAAGTGCGCTGCACGGGCGGGCCTTCGCCGAACTCGGTGGTGTGGCCGCCAAAGGGGCGCTGGTAGATCCTGCCATCCTCGGTGCGCGAAAAAGGGACCCCGTAATGTTCCAGCTCATAGACCGCCTTGGGCGCCTCGCGCGCCAGGTACTCCATCGCATCCGTGTCGCCCAGCCAGTCGCTGCCCTTGACCGTGTCATACATGTGCCACTGCCAGTGATCGGGGCCCATGTTGGACAGCGAGGCCGCAATCCCCCCCTGCGCTGCCACAGTGTGCGAGCGGGTGGGGAAGACCTTGGTCACGCAGGCGGTCTTCAGCCCCTGTTCGGCCATGCCCAGCGTCGCGCGCAGGCCGGCCCCGCCAGCCCCGACCACGACCACATCATAGGAATGCTCTTCGATATCGTAAGTTGCCATCTTTTCCTCTCAGGCGCTGAACAGGACCGAGGCGACGGACAACACACCGGCGACGCCCAGCGCCCAGCACAGCAATGTGTTCGCCACCAGCGCTGCCGTGCGCGCGGCCTTGCCGGAAACATAGTCCTCGATCACCACCTGCAAGCCCTGCTGAAGATGCGCAAAGGCCGCGATGATGAACAGCACGGCCACAAGCGCGTGCCACAGGTTCGAATAGGTCGCGACGAACGCCTCATGCCCGCCCCCCAGCGTGCGGCCGAAGGGAAAGATGAACAGCAATGTAAGCGGGATCAGCGCGATCGAGGTGAGCCGCTGGCTCCACCAATGATGCGACCCCTCTCCGGCGGCGCCGCGCCCGTGCACCCGTGCGTAATCCGTGCGGTAGCCCATGGTGCCCTCCTCAGACGATAATCAGGGTCAGCGCCGTCAGGACGACCGTCCCGGCAAAGACCGCGTAGCTGGTTTTCTCGACCGTCTCGACCTCCATGAAGCGCCCGGTATCCCAGACCAGATGCCGGATCGAGTTGAGCATGTGATACCACAGTGCCGCGAGCGAGCCGATCAGCACCAGATGCCCGAGGATCGAGGTCAGAAGCCCGTCCACGACGTCGAAATACCCGGCCGAGAACGCCCCCGCCGCGAACCACCACACGATCAGAACTGCGGCCAGCGTCATGCCGACCCCGGTAATGCGGTTCAGGATCGAGGTGATCCCCGACAGCGGCAGTCGATAGACTTGCAGATGCGGCGACAGTGGGCGGTTGCCCCGGTTCACATCGGCCATGGTGGCTCCTTTGTCCTGGCGGGTCCTCTGGGGACGCTCGGTATGCCCTGACATACCTGTTTTCATGGCAATGTCACGTGCCGAGGCAAGGCAGCGGACGGAAATTCGGCAATGTTTGCGCCAAACAGGGACAGGGAGGCGGATTCGTGATCACAAAAATTTCGCAAGTGATCACACCCGCGACGCGCTGCGGCGCGTGCGGGAATCACGCCATCTCGATAGGGTCATTCCGGCCACGCTCGCCCAAAGCGCCCTCGGACCGTGCCCCACCCACCCACCCGCACGGCCCGAGGGCGCTTTGGGCGCACAGGCTCAGACCGGCACCAGCGCCCAGTAATCCAGGTCGAGCAGCACATCCGGCCGATATGTCCCGTCCGGCCCCCGCAGCACACCCGCATCACCCCCGCGCGTTGCCACCAGCCGCAGCCGCAAGGCTCCCACGCCGGGCGCCGATGTCTCGGCGCGGTCCAGAACCTCCGACCACGCCCGCACCGTATCGCCCGCGAAACAGGGGTTGGCATGGGCGCCGGCATTGATCGCCGCGATCATCTGCGCATTCGCAAGCCCGTTGAAGGACAGCGCGCGCGCGAGGCTGATCACATGCCCGCCATAGATCAGCCGCCGCCCGTCGGGCCGCGCGGTCGTGTCGAAATGCACCCGCGCAGTGTTCTGCCACAACCGCGTGGCCAGCATGTGCTCGGCCTCCTCGACGCTCACGCCATCGACATGGTCGATCACCTCGCCCACCGCATAATCCGCCCAGCGATGCGGCTCGCCGGCCTGCGCGAAATCATAGCGGGTGAAGTCGAGCCCCGCGGGCACCGCCAGCTCCCCCGCCGCCACGGCCGGGGCCAGCTCGGGCACCACACTCTCGGGCGCCGGGGCCCCGGGGTCGCGCTTGCGCACCATCACCCAGCGCACATAGTCCAGCACGGTCGCCCCGCGCTGGTTGACACCGCGCGTGCGCACCCAGACCACCCCGGTCTTGCCATTGGAGTTCTGCTTCAGCCCGATCACTTCCGAGCGGCTGACCAGCGTATCCCCCGACCAGACCGGGGCAAGAAAGCGGCCCTCGGCATAGCCCAGATTGGCGACCGCATTCAGGCTGATATCCGGAACCGACTTGCCGAAAACGACATGAAAGGCGATCAGATCATCCACCGGGCTCGCGGCCAGCCCGCAGGCCCGTGCGAACGCGTCCGAAGAATACAGCGCCCCCCGTGCCGGATAGAGCGCATGGTAAAGCGCCCGTTCCCCCCCCGAGATCGTCCGCGGCACGGCATGGTCGATCACCTCGCCCAACCGGTAATCCTCGAAAAACCGCCCCGGATTGGTCTTTCCCATGCCCCGTCCCATTTTCTTGCTGCAAATACTCAAAACGCAGGGGCGCAAGCCCCTGCCACTCAAAGGCTTCCGAGCTTCAGCTCGGGCGAATAGGTCACGTCGACCTCCTTCACCACCGCCTGCGCGCAGCGCATGACCCCGTGCTCCGGGTCATGCGCATAGGCCGGACTGCCATGCAGCGCCCAACCTTTGGAGAGCGCCTCGCTGACTTTGTGGCAGAAGGCCGCGTCATCCGCGCCGGTCAGCAGCCGATAGGCCCGCATTACATCGCCCCTCCGAAGGGCCAGACGCCCAGCCAGCCGTGGATCTGGCCCACCAGCAGCATCACGAACAGCGCCCCCACCAGCGCCACACCCTCGCGCCACAGCGCAGCCTCGGGCGGGGGCGTCCAGTCGCGCTCGGCGCGGTTGATCACGATCACCGAAACCACGGCCCAGGCCAGCAGCCCGCCGAACAGGATCACACCCTGCAGCGTGCCCACCACCAGCAGATGCGCCAAGGCCCAGGCCTTGAAGCCCGAAAGCTGCGGGTGGCGGATGCGGCGGTGCAGGTTGGTCTTCAGCCCCGACACGGCGAAGAGGTAAAAGCCCACGAAGACCAGCAGGTTGTTCAGATGCACCATCCAGGGCGGCGAGACCCACAGCCAGACCGGCTGGGCCCAGATCCAGCCCAGCACCATCAGCACCACCGAGGCCAGCAGCGCCAGCGCCACCGGGCCCTTGCCGGCCTCGCCCATCGCCGCGCGGCGCTCGGGCGCCAGCCGCTTTAACAGATGCGCCCCCGCCCAAAGCACGACGCCCAAAATCAGGATCACAGTTCCCATCACGCTCTCCTCCGCGCCGTCAAGCTGTCATTTCTGCAATGGCATCGGCCTTTGCAAGCGTCCGATTCGCAGTCTCCACATGCAGATTCTCGACAATCTGCCCATCCACCACGGCCACGCCCTCGCCCCGCGCCTCGGCCTCGCGCCAGGCGGCGATCTGGCGGCGGGCAAGGTCGATATCGGCCCCGGTGGGTGCGAAAACCTCATTGGTGATCTCGATCTGGGCGGGGTGGATCAGCGTCTTGCCGTCAAACCCCATGTCACGGCCCTGATCACACTCGGCCCGCAACCCGTCAAGGTCGCGAAAGGCGTTATAGACCCCGTCCACCACCACGATCCCCGCCGCCCTGGCCGCGATCAGCGGCAGTTGCAGCGCGCCGAGCAGCGGCAGCCGGTCGGCGCGGGGGCGGCAGCCCATATCCTTGGCCAGATCATTGGTCCCCATCACCATGCCCGCCATACGCGGCGCGCAGGCGATGGCATGGGCGTTGAGCACGGCAAGCGGCGTCTCCATCATCGCCCAGATGCGCGTCTCGGCGGTCTCGGGGCGGGCATCAAGCCGCCTTGCCAGCGCCTCGACATCGGCGGCGCTGTCCACCTTGGGCAGCAGGATCGCCTCCGGGCGGGCAGCGGCGAGTGTTTCGAGATCGGCCGCGCCCCAGTCGGTCGACAGCGCGTTGATGCGCACCAGCTTCGCGCGGCGGCCATAGTCATTCGTCTGAAGAGTCTCGGCCAGAAGCTTGCGCGCGCTGTCTTTTTCGTCCACGGCGACCGCGTCTTCCAGATC
>PXES01000042.1 GCA_003564655.1 Paracoccaceae bacterium | reverse complement strand
GCCGCGTCTGATGCCGCCACCCCGGCCGGGCCAAGCCCGGCAGCCGCCCGCCCCGAGACGCCCCCCGCCCGTCCCCCCGACCGCAAGGACCCGCTCGAGACGCTGCGCGCGCGCGGCAGCGCCGGGCAGGCCGGGGCCACGCGCGCCAGCGCCCCAAAGGGCAGCGGCGCGCAGGACGAGGCCGAGCGGCTGACCATCTTCGGGGCGCGCAACAACGCTGCCTATCGCGCCCCGGGCCCCCGGCGCGGGTTGCTGATCCTGTCGGGTGTGGGCCTGCTGCTGGCCGCCGTCGCGGTCTGGGCGGTGTTCTTCACCCGCACGGATGCACCCGCCATCCCCGATCTGGCCGCTGTTTCGCCCGAAATAACCGCGCCCGACGACAGTGCTGCCCCCGAAGAGGCCGCCGCACCGCCCGAAGCACTGCCCGACGAAGCACTGCCCGATACGGAGAGCAGCGCCGAGATCGAGGCCGCGCTGGGCATGGCCGACGCCGCGCAGCAACCCCCGGTCGATGCGCCCGAACCCTCGGCCTCGGCCCAGACCGCGCAGCCCGCAGCCGAGGCCGATGCCACGATCAGCCAGCCCGACCTCCCCGCCGGGCGCGTGGCCGGGTTGCGCTCGATCGCGCTGATGGCGCCGCAAGAGGCAAGCCCCCTGCCCGCCAGCCCGGCAAACCCCGCCCCCTTCGGCACCGAGCCACTGCCGCCAACGCGCGCGGAACGCGCAGCGGCGCAAGCCGAGGCCGAAGCCGCTGCTGAAGCCGCTGCTGAAGCCGCAGCCGCCGCTGAGGCGGCGCCTGCCGAGGCAGCCGAGGCCCCCGCAGAAACCGGGGCCGAGACCGAGACCGCGCTGCCCGCGGGCGAGGACGCACTCGATATCGCGGTCAGCACCGGCACCCCGCCGGTCACCCCGCCCGCGCTGCCCACTGGCCTGACGCCCGAGCGCACGGCCGAGGCCGAGGCCGCCGAAGCCGCGGCCGAGGCAGCCGCCGCTGCTGCGGCAGCCGCCGCCGAGGCCGAAGCCGAAGCGCGCGCCGCCGAAGCCGAGGCCGCGCGCGCTGCGACCATCGAGGCCGCGGGCGAAGGCGACGTCGCGATCGAGGTCAGCGCCGGGCAGCCCGCCGCTGTCCCGCCGCCCCGACCCGAAGGGATCGCCCCCGAGGCGACGTCCGAGCCGCCGCTCGATGCCGATACCGATGCCACCCCGCAGCCCGCCAGCAGCCCCGAGGACGAGGAAGGCGCCCCTCTCGACCCGGATCAGGCCAGTCTGACAACGCCGCCTCCGGGCGGCGTTGCGCTGACCGCCTTGCGCCCCGCAGCACGCCCCGCCGCCGTCATCGAGGCCGCGCTCGCCCCCCCGCCCGAGGAATTCGACGCCACGGATCTGGCGGTCGGTGCCTCGTTGCGCCCGGGGCAGCGTCCGAGCCAGTTCTCGGCCATCGTTCAGCGCGCCATGCAGGCGGCGCAAGCGCGCACGCAGCCGCAGCAGGCCGCCGCCCCGGCGCCCCAGACCGCGCCCACCCAGACCGCCAGTGCGTCCTCTGCCGCGCCGACGATCCCGACCTCGGCCTCGGTCGCGCGCGAGGCGACGCAGGCCCGCGCGATCAATCTGCGGCAGGTCAATCTGATCGGCGTCATGGGGACGTCGAATAATCGCCGCGCACTGGTGCGGCTGTCCAATGGCAGCATCGTCACGGTGCGGGTTGGCGAATCGCTCGATGGCGGGCAGGTCACCGCGATCGGCGAGACCGAATTGCGCTACCGGCGGCGCGGGCGCGATGTGGTGTTGCGTCTGGCCTCCTAGGCGCTAGGTTGCAGCGCAGATCATCAACGGACAGGATACGGGCAGCGCATGGCGGAAAGACAGGTTTCTCCGGCAGTGAAGATCGGGCTGGAGCTGGGCCCGGTGCTGCTGTTCTTCCTGGGCTATATCAGCACGCGCGGGCAGACCCATGTGGTCGCCGGCACCGAGTATGACTCTTTCATCCTGCTGACCGCGGCCTTCATCCCGGTGATGGGGCTTGCGACCTTCGCGCTGTGGAAGCTCTCGGGGCGGCTGAGCCGGTTGCAATTGGTGACGCTGATCATGGTGGTGCTGTTCGGCGGGCTGACCGTGGTGCTGAATGACGAGCGGTTCTTCAAGATGAAGCCGACGGCGGTCTATTCGCTCTTTGCGGTGCTGCTGTTCATCGGGCTGGCGCGCGGGCAGAGCTGGCTGGAGCTGGTGATGGAAGGCGCGCTGCCGTTGCGGCATGAGGGCTGGATGCTGCTGACGAAGCGGTTGGCGCTGATGTTCGCGGCAATGGCCTGCGCGAACGAGATTGTCTGGCGCAGCATGTCCACGGATGCCTGGGTGAACTTCCGCACCTTCGTGCTGCCGCTGGCGCTGTTTGCCTTCTTCATGGCCCAGGGCAAGCTGTTCGAGCGCTACCGCACGCCCAGCGAGAAGTAACGCCCCCCGCAGGAGCGCCCGCTCGGGGGCCCCACCCACCCGCCCACGACCCGCTCGCGTACGCTCGGCCCCATGCGGGGGCCGCCGGAGCGAGAGCCGCCGACACGCAGTCCGAAGGGGGGAACGCGCCCGTGAGCGGGGCATGGGCGGGTGGGTGGGCCCCGCTCACGGGCGCTTTGCTTTCGCTGCCGCGTTCAGTCGCGCTTGCCAAACAGCACGGCCTGCGCCTTGCGATCACTCTGAATGTTCTGACGCCGCTCGGCCCCCACGGCCCGGCCCCGCTGCACGGCCGCGCGCGCGCCCACCGTGTCGAGCCAGCGCGCCAGGTTGGGCTTGTCGTCCAGCGTCTGGGCCTGCCCTTCCCACAGGCTCGCCCAGGGCCAGATGGCCATGTCGGCGATACTGTAGTCGGGGCCTGCGACATAGGCGTGCTCGGCGAGTTGCCGGTCGAGCACGCCATAGAGCCGCGCCACCTCGCGCTGATAGCGCTCCTTGGCATAGGGCAGGTCCTGCGGCGGGTCGAGCGCGGGGGCGTATTTCAGGAAGTGATGCGCCTGGCCCGCCATCGGCCCCAGCCCGCCCATCTGCCACATCAGCCATTGATCGACCGCGATGCGCGTGCGTTCGTCCGCACCGCCGAATCGGCCCGTCTTGCGCGCCAGATATTGCAGGATCGCGCCCGATTCGAAGATCGCGATGGGCGCGCCGTCGGGGCCATCGGGGTCGACGATGGCAGGCATCTTGTTATTGGGTGCGATCTTCAGGAAATCGGGGTCGAACTGGTCGCCCGCGCCGATATCGACATAGTGGACCTCGTAGGGAAGGCCCAGCTCCTCCAGCGCGATGGTGATCTTCCAGCCATTCGGCGTGGGCCAGTAATGTAGGGCAATGCTCATGGATACTCCCGCAGCTTGATTGCAGCGGAAGCTAGCATCCGGCGCGGCAATGCCAACCCCTCAGCCCGCCAAGGCCCTCAGCACTTGGCGGGCATCTCCGCGCGGTCGGATTTGACGCCCGACGGAACCCGGCATTGCCAGGCCTCGGTCTGGTCGCGCCGCACCTTGGCCAGCGAGGCCAGCGCCAGCGACAGGACGCGCCTTTCATGATGCTCGCGCGCGCGGTGCTCGGCGCGCGGGCCGAAGCGCGTCTGCATGGCATTGTCTTTTGGCATGGTCCCTCTCCCTGTTGTCCTAGCACGACGCGTCATGAACTGCGCGCCCATCCCTCGCTGCCGAATGCGTCGTGGCGCGCGGCAAGCGGGGCAGGTTACCGTTACGATAACATGAGTCGCGCAACCGCGAAACGCATCTTGTCGTGGCAGGCTGCCATTCGGCCGCCGGGACAAACCATGATCCATGTCAAGGCGGGTGCGGGGCTTCGCCCTCCGCCCCCTCACGCGGGGCGACTCACCCCCTCGACACGCGTACCAAAGCCTGCATGATGCGCGCCATGAGCCCGCTGCGCGACCATCCTTTCCTGACGGCCCCGCTTGCCCATGCCTTCGCCCATCGCGGCGGCGCGCAGGAGGCCGAGGAGAACACGATGCCCGCCTTCGACCATGCCGCCGGGCTTGGCTACACGCATGTCGAGCTGGACGTGCATGCGACCCGCGACGGCGAAGTGGTGATCCATCACGACCCGACGCTCGCGCGTATCTGCGGCGATAGCCGCGCGATCCGCGATCTGGACTTCGCCGCGCTGCGCGCGGTGCGCACGAAGGGCGGCGCCGAGATCCCCCGCCTCGAGGCGCTGTTGCGCGACTTCCCCGGGATGTATGTGAACATCGAGGCGAAGTCGCGCGCCGTCGTCGGCCCGCTGTGCGCGTTGATCGCGCGGTTGGGGGTGATCGAGCGGGTCTGCATCGGCGCGTTCGATCCGGCCTGCACGGCGCAGGCGCGCGCGGAGCTGGGGCCGGAATTGCTGTTCTCGCCTGCTCATGCGCAGGTCGCGCGCGTCTGGGCGCGCGGCTGGGGGCTGCCCCTGCCGCTGGCGGAATTCGGCGTGTTGCAGGTGCCGCCCGCGTGGCGCGGGGTGCCCATCGTCACCCCGCGTTTCGTGAAGGCCGCGCATGATGCGGGGCGGGCGGTGCAGGTCTGGACCGTGGACACACCCGCCGAGATGACGCGGCTTCTGGATATGGGTGTGGACGGGCTGATGACCGACTGCCCGACCCGGCTGCGCGATGTGCTGCGCGCGCGGGGGGCCTGGCCGTCACAGGCTTAGCAGTAGCACCAGCACGGCGGCATAGAACAGGAACGACCCCGCCAGCACGAAGATGTGCCAGATCGCGAAGTGATAGGGCAGCGCGCGCCACAGATAGAACACCACGCCCAGCGTATAGACCACCCCGCCTGCCAGCATCAGCACCACCACAGCGGGGGGCAGGGTCGCGGCCAGCCCCGGCAGGATCAGCACGCCCACCCAGCCCATCCCGAGATAGAGCGCAAGCCCGAGATACCGCAGCCGCAGCGGCGAGACGATCTTGAGCGCGACCCCCACCGCCGCCGCCCCCCAGAGCCCCGCAAGCAGCCCCAGCCCCTGCCCTGTCAGCAAGGTGAACGGCGTGTAGGTGCCCGCGATCTTGAGGTAGATCGCCGCATGATCGAGCCGCTGGAACAGCCAGTCGAGCGCCGGATTCGCCGTCATGTTGAACAGCGCCGAGGCCGCCAGCATGGCAAGGAAGGTCGCCCCGTAGATCAGCACTGCGACGATGAACGTGCCCGAGCCGGTATCGACCGCGCGCACCAGCGCCGCGCCGATCAGCAGCGGCACCGCCAGAAGCGCCAGCCCCAGCCCGACCACATGGATCGCCGAGTCGAGTTGCCGCTCGGCGCGGCTATACTCTGTGCGCACGTGCCCCATGGGCGGATGCTACACCATCCTGTCGTCACTGCGCGCGCGTGACCTTGCGTCAGCCCAAGCCCGACCCCAACGGGCTTGCGTTCCGGTCTGATCCGCTCTAGCCCGAACGCATTCCTTCTGGACGGAGTGGCGCGCGGATGAGTGTGCATATCCATGCCGATGACCTGCCCGACGGGCTCGACCTCGGCCCCGTGGTCGCCATCGACTGCGAGGCGATGGGGCTCAACCCGCATCGCGACCGGCT
>PXES01000145.1 GCA_003564655.1 Paracoccaceae bacterium | reverse complement strand
TGCGCTCAACTGGACAAGGGGCCCCGCCGCGTGACGACCGATCTTCCCTTTCTGTGGGTGGTGCCCGACACGGCCCGCCTTGAGGACATGCGCAGCGGGCGCGGGCTGTCGGCCAGCCAGTTGCGCGCGGCGGTGCGGGCGCGAGCACATGCGCTCGCGCAGGCCGGGGTGGGGCAGGGCCATCTTGCCGCTGTCGCACAAGCCGACCCGCTCGCCTGGCTGACCGATCTCTTCGCCTGCTGGGCCGTAGGGGCGCGGGCCGTTGCGGTCAACCCCGCGTTGCCCGCGCCGGAGCGCGTCAACGTCACGCAGGCGCTGGGGGTCGATCTGTGGCTCGACGGCGTGGCGGTGGGGCCGCGTGACGGGGCGGGGGCGCAGGTCGCCTGCGGAGCGGACGACCCGGCGCTATTGATGACCACATCGGGCACCACCGGCCAGCCCAAGGGGGTGACGCTGAGCCTGCGCGCGGTTGAGGCGCGCGTGCTGCTCAACCTCGCGCAGATGCCGCCCGAACAGCTCTCGACAACGCTCTGTCCGCTGCCGGTCTTCTTCGGGCACGGGCTGATCGGCAATATCCTCACGCCGCTGGCCACCGGGGCGCGGGTGTTGCTGTGGCCTGCGCCGGGAGTCGCCGAACTGCCCGCGCTTGCTGATGCGCTGACCGCCGAGCGGGTGTGCTTCCTCTCCTCGGTGCCCGCCTTCTGGCAGATGCTGATGCGCGTGGCCCCGCCGCTGACCCACGGTGCGCTGGCGCGGGTGCATGTGGGCTCGGCGCCGCTGTCGGCGCAGCTCTGGGGCGAGATTGCCGCCTGGGCGGGGACCGACAATGTCTGGAACATGTTCGGCATGACCGAGGCCGCGAACTGGATTTCCGGCGCGCGGCTCGCCGACCCGCTGATCGAGGGGGCCATCGGCGCGCCCTGGGGCGGGCGTTTCGCGGTGCTGACCGGGCGCGGGGTTGCGCCTTCGGGTCATGGTGAGTTGCTGCTGCGCGGCCCGGCGCTGATGCAGGGCTACTGGAACGACCCCGCCCGCACCGCAGAAGCGTGGGCGGATGGATGGTTCCGCCCCGGCGATATCGCGGATCTTGCGGAAGACGGCACGGCCATCCTGCGGGGGCGGCAGAAATTCGAGATCAATCGCGCCGGGGTGAAGGTGCTGGCCGAAGAAGTGGACATGCTGCTCGCGCGTCACCCGGATGTCAGCGAGGCGCTTGCCGTGGGCCTGCCGGATGCGGTAGCGGGCGAATTGGTCGGCGCCGCCGTGGTGCTGCGCGCGGGCCGTGACACCACGCCCGCCGGGCTGATCGGCTGGTGCCGCAGCCAGGCGCGCCCCGAGGCGGTGCCCACGAAACTCGTGCTGTGCGACACCTTGCCCCGCACCGATCGCGGCAAGCCGGACCGCAACGCGTTGCGCGCGCAGTTGATGCAGGAGCAACCCTGATGGCCCAACCCGCGCTTGCGGTGCCGTTGCGCACCGAACGATTCGACCTGATCCCACTCGGCGGCTGGCAGGCGGCATCGCTGACCTGGCACCATTGGGTGTGCGATCCGCAGATGCACGAGCCCCTGCTGATAACCCCCAAACACCGGCGCAGACTGAGATGGTGGCGGCGCATGCTCAAGGGGTATGGCCACAAGCGGATCGTCCACACCATCACCCCCCATGGCGCGGCAGCGCCCATCGGCCTGCACCAGTATGCGCTGCGGCCGTGGCGCACGGCCGGTCTGCTGATTGCGCTGCATGACCGGGACTGGTGGGGCAAGGATGTGGTGCTCGAGGTGCGCCGCGCCATGATCGGGCATATCTTCGAGAGTGGCCAGGCCGACCGGATTGAGACCATGGTGCTGGCGCGCAATGTCTCGTCGATCTATACTTATCGCCGCCTCGGCTTCACCCATGCGGGCACGGCGCATCGCGCGGTCGAACTGCCCGACGGCTCGGGCGGGGCCGATATCGTCACGTTCGAGATGCTGCGCGAGAACTGGCAGCAGGAGGGCACGACATGACGACTGCCGAAAAGTTGCTGGCCGACGTACTTAATCTGCCTCAGGTGCCTGCTGACGCCAAGCTCGGGACCCCCCCCGAATGGGACAGCCTAGCTCATATGCGTCTTGTCCTTGCGCTGGAGGAGTGCACGGGAACGCAGTTATCCGCCACGGAAATTGTCTCTTTGGCCAGCCTGGTCGATATAGAGGCGCTTCTGGCGCAGCAGGTGACGAAAACTGCGAAAGATGATTACGACGTCGCACTGTCGCAGAAGCGCGAAAATGAAAGATCCTCGTAGCGAAGATATGCGGTTAGCCGAGGTGCCAGGGCAAACCGGTCCGTTTTGATATTGCACGACAAACTGGTCTGATTGATACGCCATTGATGGAGAGATGGTTGCGTCTGACCTCGAGGCCGTATTCGGCCGACGGCGAAGAACGGTTGGGGCGCATCTCGATGCCCTTGCCGCGCGCTTTCCTGAGATGTTCGGCCAGCGTCGTCTCGACCGCGTCGCTGGCACGAATCGCCGTTCACAGCCGGGGTGTCGTCGTCGCCTGGCTGTGAAGATGGATCAGCATGCCCGTGCCCCGTCCCAAAAGTCTTTCAAGATAATCTTGCCATGAAGAGGGCAGATCGCCGAGGGGAAATGTGATCACCCGGGATCAAACACTTACTCAGCAGCGCTTGGCCGTTCATGGCTTCTCCTTCGTGGTCGGCACCGCACGCCCGAGTTCGCCCATTGTCACTAGCCCTGCCGCGCGCAGCTTCGCTTCGGCCCGCCATGCCCGCGTTGCGCCCCAGCCCATATCGCTTGCCATCGCGCCATAGGTTGCTGGCCCGTGAAGCCGCAACTGGTCGAGATATGCGCCCGCGTCAGGATCCAGCCCATCGGCCCTAGCGGTACTTTCGGAGCGAGGCGCGCGCGAGCGACCTGCGACTAAGGGTGTCAGGAAATTCCGGGTGTTCAGCCGGGGGCGCAGCGGGCGCACCCCCTTCAATAGTGGTCCGACTGGTCCGACGCGGATTTCATGGGCTGCACTTCATTCATTGCCCGCACCCATGATTTTCGCGGCCACCACATAGGCACGAGGACGGTCCTTGATGCTGCGCGGGGCTTTTTTGGCCATGTTGTTGCCCTCGCCCGGGGTCAGAAAGCCTGCATCTTGCAGGTGGCGAGCGGCTCGCGACGGGTCGGCGCCCTTGTGGATTTCGCGCCAAGCGTCAGCACCGATGAAAAAGGTATCACCATCACGCCACCCCGCGCGGTTGCTGACGGGCCGGTCATCGTTGCCCTTCATGACAGGCTCGAAACGAGCGTCGCCATGGGCCACCAGGAAGGCGCGCACCCGTTCCACCGCCTCGCGGGCCTCGGCCGGGTCACTGCCACCGCGCCCGTCCAGCCAGCCGCCCAACACTTCGAGGGCCGCATCCCGTGCCGCGCTCGGTGCCCAGCCGGTCAGGCCGAAGGTGGTTGCGAGTTCCCCCGCGGCAGCCACTAGCCCAAGCCGTGCGGTTGCGCGTGCCGTTTGCCCTTCGTCCGACAGGTCGAAGCGTTCGGCGGCCATGGCGCGGAAGAGCTCAATCGCACCCCGCACCGTCATCGTGGCGGCCTCGCGCTGTTCGAGAAACGCTGCGACGAATATCGGCCCCGCGGTGCCGTAGTTTGTCGCCGTCGCCTCACGCAGTCGGTCCGCGAAGGCCGCGCCATCCAATGCCCCGTGCAGTTCATCGAAGGCCCCATGCGCCCGGCCATCGGCGGCCACGTCCAGAAGCCGCACGGCCTGCCCGGCGGCGGCCTTGCCGCCCATCTCGGCTATCTTGTCGGCTAGGGTGATTTCGCCAGACGATAGCACCACCTTCCGCCAGCGCATGGAAGCCCGTGCCGCGCCCGAGCGGTTCGCCCTAGCCTTGCCGGTTCCGTTCGCCAGCATGTAGGCGGCGGCCCCGGCCTCGCGGCCCGAGATTTCCCCGAGTTCGTCGAGGGCCAGAAGCGACGCATTGCAGGCGGCAGCTACACCTTCGAGCCCGTTGGCGGTCGCGCGCCAGCTATGCAGGAAGCGGGGTGAGCCCCACACCGACACAGCCACCCGCTGCACCGTAGATTTCCCCCGGCTGGACGCGCCGCGCAGGTGCACCCCGCCGCCGTCGAGCCCGTGCGGCTCCAGAAGCGGCCCAGCAAAGGCGAGCGATACGGTCGCCACCATCAACGGGTTGCCCGCGCAGAGCGCCGCCACGGTATCGCGCCAGCCTTCCAACCTGCCAGCCATCTTCATCTCGGCCGCTGCCGCCGGGGTGTTCTCGTGCTGATAGACAACATCGTCGGCACCTATCACGCGCCCATCGCCGCAGACAAAAGCCGCGCAGGCTTCATCGGCCCAGCCCAGTCGGTCGGCTGTGAAGGCCCGGTCGGACGGTTGCCAGCGCTGCAACAAGTCCGACAGCGCATGCCGCGATGCCGTACCCGATGCGAGGTTCAAGCCCATGTCGAGCAAGCCCGCCCGCACCTCGGCCCCGTCGCCCGCAAACATGCGCGCCGGGATTGCCCAGCGATGGGCGTTGCCGTCCGCGTCGGTCACCCGCCCTTGCGCGCGCCCCGAGGGCGCTTTGGGCAGGGTCGCCGGGGCCGGGGAAAACCTGTCGCGATCGGATGTCGGTCGGACGCCGGGTTACTCCAGCAACCGCGCGACCATCTCTGTCATGTCGCGGCTCAGCCTGTCCTGGGCCATGATGCGCGCGAGTTCGGCCTGGATGAGCGCCTGGCGCGCGGAGTCGTAACGCCGCCAGGTCTCGAACAGGGTCGACATGCGCGCCGCGGTTTGCGGGTTCACGCGGTCCAGCCGGATCAGCCAGTCCGCGACCAGCCGGTAGCTGCCGCCATCCGCCGCGTGGAACCCCGCATGATTGGCCCCCAAAGCCCCGATCACCGAGCGGAAGCGATTGGGTGTCTGCCAATGGAAATCGGGGTGGTCGGTGAGTGCTGTGGCGGTTGCGCAGGCGGCCTCGGGGCGGGCGTGCAGCACCTGCGTGCTGAACCACTTGTCCACCACCAGCCGGTCATGCGCCCATTGGCGGTAGAACTGCGCGGTCTGAGGCGCGCCCGCGCCGATGGCCAGAAGCGCGCTCCAGGCGCCGAGCTGCTCGGTCATGTTGTCGGCCTGCGCATAAAGCGCGGATGCCGCCGCGCCACCATCGGCATGGGCCAGCAGCGCCACCGCCTGCACCCGCAGCGCGCGGCGCCCGGCGTCTCTGGCATCGGCGCTGTAGGGGCCGGGAGTGGCCATCCCGCTCACAAGGCGCGCAAGTTCGGGGGCCAGCGCCTCGGCCAGTGCGCGCTGTGCCGCCTCGCGCGCAGCCAGGATCGCGTCGGGGTCGGGCACATGGCCCGCCGCGTGCAGCGAGCCGGCGAGTTCCTCTTGCCCCGGCAGGCGCAGCGCCAACGCGCGAAAGGCGGGGTCGAGGCTTTCGTCCATCAGCGTCTTGCGCAGCGCGTCGATATAGTCCGGCCCCGGACGCGCGCCGTCGCGCACCATGGCGTGCAGGATATCGAGGGCCAGCGCATGCCCGGCCTCGAAGCGGTTGAAGGG
>PXES01000122.1 GCA_003564655.1 Paracoccaceae bacterium | reverse complement strand
TCATACGAGGACAGAAGCTCGCGCACTTCCATCTCGACGAGCTCCAGCAGTTCCTCGTCATCCACCTGATCGACCTTGTTCATGTAGACGACCAGCGCCGGAACACCGACCTGACGCGCCAGCAGAATGTGCTCGCGCGTCTGCGGCATGGGGCCGTCGGCGGCGTTGACGACAAGGATCGCGCCGTCCATCTGCGCGGCACCGGTGATCATGTTCTTGACGTAGTCGGCGTGGCCGGGGCAGTCGACATGGGCATAGTGGCGCGCGTCGGTCTCGTACTCGACATGCGCGGTCGAGATGGTGATGCCGCGGGCCTTTTCTTCGGGCGCGCCGTCGATCTGGTCATAGGCGCGGAAATCGCCGAAATACTTGGTGATCGCGGCGGTCAGCGTCGTCTTGCCGTGATCGACATGGCCGATCGTGCCCACATTCACATGCGGCTTGTTGCGTTCGAACTTCTGCTTTGCCATGGTCCCTGACCCTTTTGTTGCGTGGCCCCGCGCGCGCGGCCCGAAATGTTACGCGGCGGGGCATATCCAGCTTGCGGGGGAAAATCAAGCGCCCTTTGGTCAGCTTTCGCCGGGCAGATCTCGCGCCAGATCCCCGGCCGCCATCTCGCCGTCCTCGGGCTCGATTCCGAGGTCTTCCAGCGCTTCGGGATCCGGCGCGCCCGCGCCCTTGGGCGGGAACCAGTCGGGGTTCGAGGCGAGCCAGCGCTCGATGGCGAGAACCGCGTTTTCCGACAGGTTCTGCATCTGCTGCTCGGCCGACTGCGTGAGGCCCGAGCTGACCACTGTCTCGCCCGAGAGGCTCTCGAGCACCGTGATCCGGTGCGGCCTGTCATTGACCTTGCTGCCCGCCGCGTCGTCCCACAGCGTCACACCCAGGATCAGCGCCGAGCGCGGCGCGGCCACGATCGGGATCCCCGGCACGGCCAGCACATATCCATCGACCGAAACACCCAGGTGATAGAGCGTGTCGCCCTGATACCGGTCGAAGCGGCGGCGCAATTCGGCGGTCAGCGTCTCTTCCCACTGCTCGGGCGTGGCGCGGCGCGAGGCCGGCCCGACCGTCGGATCATCGGCCACGACAATCGCGTGGCTGAGGAAGAAATCGCCCAGCTCGGCGCGTTCCTCACGCAGCTCGCGCCCGCTGGCGCAGGCCGCGAGGACCAGCACCGCGACCAGTCCAAACATCGCGCGGGTATGGGCCACTCTCCGTGTCATTCGTCATCTCCCAGCCTGAACCTAGCCCCCTGCTAGCCGATCCGCGCGGCCAGCGCAAATCGCGCGACGCTCAGGTAAAGCGGTTGTCACGCGGAAAGCCGCGCGGCGCCATGCGACCGGCACTGGCGCGCTTGCCCAGCCATTCGGTCAGATCGGGCTCGTGCCTGGTGCGCCCCGCCGGGTCCAGCCAGCGCAGCCCCTCGGACAGCGTCAGCGTGGTCAGGTCCGACAGCCCGCCATCCTTGTAGGATTGCAGCCGCACCCCCTTGCCGCGCGCCATCTCGGGCAAATCCGCGAGCGGAAAGACCAGCAATTTGCGGTTCTCGCCCACCACGGCGACATGATCGCCCGCCACCATCCGGCAGAGTGCGGCGCGCGCGCCGCTGCGGGGGTTGAGGACCTGCTTGCCGCTGCGGGTCTGGGCGATGGTCTCGTCGGCGGGCACGACAAAGCCGTCGCCCGCGCTGGACGCCACAACCAGCCGCGTGTCGGGGGTGTGGGTGAAGAGTGCGACAATCTCGGCCTCGTTGGGCAGATCGACCATCAGCCGCACCGGCTCTCCCATGCCGCGCCCGCCGGGCAGGTTGGCCGCCGCCAGCGTGTAGAACCGCCCGTTCGAGCCGAAAAGCATGATCTTGTCGGTGGTCTCGGCATGGAAGGCGAAGCGGCCTTCGTCGCCATCCTTGAACTTGAAGGGCTGGTCGAGCGCGACATGCCCCTTCATCGCGCGGATCCAGCCCATCTTCGAGCAGACGACCGTGACCGGCTCGCGCTCGATCATCGCCTCGAGCGGCACCTCCTCGACGCTGCCCGCCTTGGCAAAACCGGTGCGGCGGCGGCCCGCATCCGTGGCCTTGCCGAAGCGCGCCTGTATCTCGCGCAACTCGGCGCTGATGCGCTTCCATTGCAGCTTTTCCGAGGCCAGCAGATCCTCGATCTCGGCCCGTTCGACCAGCAGGTCATCACGCTCGCGCCGCAGGGCCAGCTCCTCGAGCCGCCGCAACGCGCGCAGCCGCATGTTGAGGATCGATTCGGCCTGCAGCTCGGTCAACTCGCCCGCGCCTTCGGGCGGCGAGACATAATCGGCCTCGGAGGTGGCGCGCGTGCACTCCCGCCCCCACTCCTCGCGCATCAGCGCGGCGCGGGGCGCGTCGTCATAGCGGATGATGTCGATCACCCGGTCGAGGTTGAGAAACGCGAAGATGAAGCCCTCGAGCACCTCCAGCCGGTGATCGATCTTGTCCAGCCGGTGGCGCGCGCGGCGCAGCAAGACCTCGCGCCGGTGGTCGAGAAAGGCGCGCAGCACCTCGCGCAAGCTGCACACGCGCGGGGTCAGCCCGTCGATCAGCACATTCATGTTCAGGCTGAAGCGCGTCTCGAGATCGGAGTTCCTGAACAGCATCCCCATCATCACATCCGCGTCCACGGTGCGCGAACGCGGTTCCAGCACGATGCGCACGTCATCCGCCGATTCGTCGCGCAGATCGGCCAGAAGCGGCAGCTTGCGGGTCTGGATCAGCTCGGCCAGCTTCTCGATCAGCCGCGACTTGGGCACCTGAAAAGGGATTTCGGTGACCACGATCTGCCACGCCCCGCGCCCCAGCTCCTCGACCTCCCACCGCGCGCGCAGCCGGAACGCGCCGCGCCCGGTCGCATAGGCCGCAAGGATCGCCTCGCGCGGCTCGACCAGCACGCCGCCGGTGGGAAAATCCGGGCCGGGGATCAGCGTCACAAGCTCCTCATCGGGCAGGTCGGGGCGGGCGATCAGCGCAAGGCAGCCCTCGATCAACTCGTCGAGGTTGTGGGGCGGGATGTTCGTGGCCATCCCCACCGCGATCCCGCTCGCCCCGTTCGCCAGCAGGTTGGGAAAGGCAGCAGGCAGAACAACGGGCTCTTCCAGCGTGCCGTCGTAATTGGGGCGGAAATCGACCGCATTCTCGGCCAGCCCGTCCAGTAGCGCCTCGGCGGCGGAGGTCATGCGGGCCTCGGTGTAGCGCGCGGCTGCCGGGTTGTCGCCGTCGATATTGCCGAAATTGCCCTGCCCGTCGACCAGCGGGTAGCGCATGTTGAAATCCTGCGCGAGGCGGGCCATCGCGTCATAGATCGCGGCATCGCCATGCGGGTGGTAGTTGCCCATCACATCGCCGGTGATCTTGGCGGATTTGCGAAACCCCCCGCCGGGTGCCAGCTTCAGCTCGCGCATAGCATAGAGGATGCGGCGGTGAACCGGCTTCAGCCCGTCGCGCGCATCGGGCAAGGCGCGGTGCATGATCGTGGACAGCGCATATTGCAGATAGCGTGACCCCAGCGCCCGGCGCAGCGGCTCGGTTGCAAGGGGGTGATCCGGCGGCGCGTCATCATCTTGGGGCATGGACCCGCTTTACCCCCAAGGATGGCGCAGGTCCAGCCCGCTCACACGGCAAATTTACGCTTGTGCCCGCGATGCCGCTTGTCGCGGGCGCGCCGCGCGGCCTACCCTGCGCCAAGCCCTTCGGAGGAGACGCCATGCGCCCGATACTGCCCGCCCTGCTGGCGACCCTCGCCCTGCCCGCCGCGGCCGAGACGCAGATCCGCGCGGTCACGCTGTCCACCGCCGGGCTAGCGCTGATCGAAGCCGAGGGCGTGCTCGATGCCGACGGGCTGGACCTGACGATCCGGCGCGCCGATATCGACGACTTCCTCAAGTCGCTGCGCCTGTCCGACCCGGCGGGCGGGATGCCGATGCTCCCCCTGCCCGGCCCCGGCGCGGTCGATGACCTGTTCGCGGGGCTGCCCTTCGCGCCCGGTGATCTGGGCGATCTGCGCGCGCTGCTCGACGCGATGACCGGCGCGCCGGTGACGGCCGAGCGCCGCGGCACCACGCTGCAGGGCGCGGTGATGGGCACGCGCGCAGTGCCCTGCACGGTCGAGGGGCAAAGCGGCTGCCTCGCGCTCGCCCTGCGCGACGCGGACGGCAGGCTGCGCCAGATCGCGCTCGATGACGCGACCGAAATCGCCTTCGACGATGCGGCCGACCGCGATGCGCTGGGCCGCGGGCTCGAGGCGCTGCGCCAGGACAGCCGCGCGCAATCGCTCGACCTGCGGCTGAGCAGCACCGAGGACGCGCCGCGCGACATCACGCTGGGCTGGCTGCAGCCCGCCCCGGTCTGGAAAACCGCCTGGCGCGCCGAGGATGGCGCGGACGGGCTGGCGCTGACCGGCTGGGCGGTGATCGAGAACACCACCAGGCAGGACTGGGACCAGGTGTCGCTGACGCTTGCCACCGGGGCCGTGCAATCGCTGCAAGCGCAGCTTTACGACCGGGTGCAGCCCCCCCGCGCCCTCGCCGCGCCGGAAGCCGCCGCGCCCATGGCGCGCAGCATGATGTTCGAGGAGGCGATGGACGTGGCCCCCGTGCAGATGGATGACGGCGAAAGCTTCTCGCGCTTCACACTCGCGGCACCGGTCACGCTCGCGGCCGGCGAGATGCTCTCGCTGCCCTTCCTGCGCGAGACGCTGGAGGAGGCGCGGCTGACCCTCCATCGCGGTGGCTCTGGTGCCGTGCATCCCGAGATCGCGATCGAGATCGAAAACCCCCTGCCCCTGCGCCTGCCCGCAGGCATCGCCACGCTGTATGAGGCCGGGCGCGGCCATGCAGGCGACGCGATGATCCCCGAACTGGCCCCGGGCGCGCGCGAGCGGGTCACTTTCGCGCGCGACACTGCGATGCGCATCGACGAGGATCTGGTCGAGACGCAAAGCCTGCGCGCGGCGCGGCTGGTCGATGGCGTGCTGGTGGTCGAGGACCGGATCGAGCGGCGCAGCACCTATCACATCGACGGCGCGCCCGAGGCCGACCGCGTGCTGACACTGCTGCACCCGCGTGCGTCGGGCTGGGAAGTGACGACCGGCGGCGGCACACCGGAATTCGACGCCACGCGCTTCGACATCGCAGTGCCCGCTGGCGAGACCGTCTCGCAAGAGGTGGTCGAAAGCCGCCTCACGGCGCGCCGCATCACGCTGACCGAGCTCGACGCCGACGCGCTGGGCGACTGGTCGGACCGGGTGCCCGACCCGGCGCTGTCGGAGTTGCTGGCCGAGATGCAGGCTCTGCGCGCGCAGGAGCGCGAGACGCGCCGCGGGATCGAGCGGCTGCGCGCGCAGGAAGCCGAGCTGATCGCCGATCAGGAGCGGCTGGTCGGGCTGATCGTGCAGCTTGGCGATGACAGCCCCGCCACTCGCGACCGCCGCGCCCGCGTGGACGCGATCGAGGACGAGATCAGCGACACGCGAACGGCGCGCGCCGCCGCCGAGGCCCGCCGCGACGCTCTCGCCAGCGACCTGCGCACGCTGATCCGCAACGCGGGCTGAGACCGCGCCGCCCGCAGCCGCCATCCG
>PXES01000015.1 GCA_003564655.1 Paracoccaceae bacterium | reverse complement strand
TGGGCTTGCGGCAAAGCGGCGTGACGCAGCACCGGGAAAGGCATCTGATGGGCAATGCACTGAGCGATCTTCTGGCAACACGCGACTGGTTGCTGGCCGATGGTGCCACGGGCACCAACCTCTTCAACATGGGCCTGTCTTCGGGCGACGCGCCGGAGCTCTGGAACGCGGACGCGCCCGAGAAGATCCGCGCGCTCTATTCCGGCGCGGTCGATGCGGGCTCGGATCTGTTTCTGACCAACACCTTCGGGGCCAATGCCAGCCGCCTGAAACTGCATGACGCGCAGGACCGTGTGCACGAGCTGAACCGGCTGGGCGCGGAGCTGGGGCGCGAGGTCGCCGACGGCGCCGGGCGCAAGGTCATCGTGGCGGGTTCGGTCGGACCAACGGGCGAGATCATGGCGCCGATGGGGGCGCTGACGCATGAATTGGCTGTCGAGATGTTTCACGAGCAGGCCGAGGGGCTGAAAGCGGGCGGCGCCGATGTACTGTGGGTCGAGACCATCTCGGCCCCCGAGGAATACAAGGCCGCCGCCGAGGCCGCCACTCTCGCCGGAATGCCGTGGTGCGGCACGATGAGTTTCGACACCGCTGGGCGCACGATGATGGGCCTGACCTCGGCCGCGATGGCGCAGATGGTGGGCAAGATGAAATCCCCGCCGCTGGCCTTCGGCGCGAATTGCGGGGTCGGCGCGTCGGATCTGCTGCGCACCGTGCTGGGCTTTGTCGAGGCGGGGCCAACGGCGCCGATCATCGCCAAGGGCAATGCCGGGATCCCGAAATATGTCGATGGCCATATTCATTACGACGGCACACCCGATCTGATGGCCGAATACGCCGTGCTGGCGCGCGATTGCGGTGCGCGGATCATCGGCGGCTGTTGCGGCACCATGCCCGACCACCTGCGCGCCATGCGCGCGGCGCTGGACTCCCGCGCGCCGGGGCCGCGCCCGACGCTCGACGCCATCGAGACCGCGCTCGGGGGCTTCTCGTCGGCCGCCGACGGGACCGAAGGCGACGGCGCCGCCCCGCCCCCGCGGCGCGGGCGCGCCGGCGGGCGGCGGCGGCGCGAGGGGTAGCATGTTTTCGCTGCCGCGCCCGCGCAGGTCGCGCCCGAGACGGACCCGGTCGCAAACAAGACAGTGCGCCGTGACAATCTGTCACAATGCCAGTTGAGAGACGCCTTTCGGGGCTGCACGCCAGGGAAACGCATCATGTCCGACGACGAAGACGACATCATCCTGTCCGAACTTGCCGATGACGAACTCGTCGAGCAGATGATGGACGACCTCTATGACGGCATGAAGGACGAGATCGAGGAGGCGGTGCGTATCCTTCTCGACCGTGGCTGGACGCCTTATGACATCCTGACCAAGGCGCTGGTCGCGGGCATGACGGTCGTCGGCCACGACTTCCGCGATGGCATCCTCTTCGTGCCCGAGGTGCTGCTGGCGGCGAATGCGATGAAGGCCGGCATGGCGATCCTCAAGCCGCTGCTGGTCGAGACCGGCGCGCCGCGCATGGGCAAGATGGTGATCGGCACCGTGAAGGGCGACATCCATGACATCGGCAAGAACCTGGTGGCGATGATGATGGAAGGCGCCGGGTTCGAGGTGGTCGATCTGGGCATCAACAACGCGGTCGAGGCGTATATGGAAGCGCTGGAGCGCGAGCAGCCCGATATCCTCGGCATGTCGGCGCTGCTGACCACGACCATGCCCTACATGAAGGTGGTGATCGACACGCTGGTCGCGGAAGGCAAGCGCGACGACTACATCGTGCTTGTGGGGGGCGCGCCGCTGAACGAGGAGTTCGGACGCGCCATTGGCGCCGATGCCTATTGCCGCGACGCGGCCGTGGCGGTCGAGACGGCCAAGGATTTCGTGGCCCGCAAGCATAACCAGATGGCGGCCGGCTGACGCCTGCGGGCCGATGCTGAAGGCAGACGCGGGGGCGGTCCGCGCCCCGGCTGGCGCCCGAGACATGGCGCCCGTCCCCGCGGGCCGCGCGCGGGGGAAGCGGGGGAGCGGGGCCTGCGGCCCCGCCTTTTGAGTATTTTCGGCAAGAAAATGGGGGCTGCAAAGGGGTTTCATTCCCCGCCTGCGCGGCACGCGCAGGCCGCGCCCGCGAGCGGGTCATGGGCGGGTGGGTGGGGACCCCGAGCGGGCGCTTCTTCCCGCTCAGCCAGGGGCGCGCTCGGCCCAGCCCGCGAAAACCCGCTCCAGCGCGACGACGATGTAGTAAAGCACGATCCCGAGGAAGGCGAGCGCGATCAGCACAGCGAACATCAGCGGGAAGTCGGAATTCGTGCGCCCCGAATCGAACAGCGCGCCGAGGCCGCGCCCATGGGGGCTGACGATCTCCATCAGGTTGGTGCCGATGAAGGCGAGCGTCGCCGCGACCTTCAGCGCGCCGAAGAATTCGGGCAGCGTCTTGGGCAGCGCGATCTTCCAGAAGATCGTCAGCTGCGAGGCCCCCAGCGCGCGCAGAATGTCGCGGTATTCGGGCTCGAGCGTCGACAGGCCGATGCTGACCGATACGGCGATCGGGAAGAACGAGATCATGAAGGCCAGCAGCACGGTGTTGAAATCATGCTGGCCCACGAAGATCAGCGCCACGATCGGCACGACGGTCGCCTTGGGAATGGCGTTGAAGCCCACCAGCAGCGGGTAGAGCGCGTCGCGCATGATCCGTGAAAACCCCATGATCATGCCAAGGAGTGTGCCGAACAGCACCGCCAGCAGCAGCCCCGCAACCGTGCGCCACAGCGTCTGCCAGCCCATGGTCAGGAACAACTCCCAATGGCGCATATAGGCGGGCGGCAGGTCAGAGGGGGCGGCCATCTTGAAGGTGGGCCAGCCGCGATACCAGACCAGCCATTCCCAGGCGAGCAGGAACACGATCAGTGCAATGATCGGCACGCCCACGCTGCGCAGGATCTTCGCGCCGGTCATGCTGCGGCCTCGGGCTCGGGCGCGGCGCGGCCCTGGGCGATCTGGATCTGATGGCGCAGGATGTTGAGTTGCTCGGCCGCCTCGGGCGTGTAGAGGTCGTCGAGGCTGCGCGGCCCGCTCTTGGGCACATCGAGCAGGTATTGCGTCCGCGCAGGCCGCCCCGAGAGCACCACTACCTGATCGGCCAGAAAGATCGACTCGCGCAGGTCATGGGTGATCAGAACGCCGGTGAAGGGCTCGCGCGCCTTCAATTCGTGCATGGTCATCCACAGATCCTCGCGGGTGAAGGCGTCGAGCGCGCCGAAAGGCTCATCCAGGATCAGCACATCGGGCTGGTGGATCAGCGCGCGGCAGAGGCTGGCGCGCTGGCGCATGCCGCCCGACAACTCGGAGGGGCGCTTGTCCTCGAACCCCTCGAGCCCCACCAGCGACAGCAGGAAGCGCGCGCGTTCCTCGGCCTGTTTGCGGTTGAGTTTGGTCGGCACGATTTCCAGCGGCAGCAGCACGTTCTTGAGGATCGAGCGCCATTCCAGCAGCACCGGGTTCTGGAACGCCATGCCGACCGTGGCGCGCGGGCCGCGCACGCGCTTCCCGTGCAGCCAGACCTCGCCCGCATCGGGTTTCATCAGCCCCGCGATCAGCCGCGTCAGGGTGGATTTGCCGCAACCCGAGGGGCCGACGACGGCGGAAAAGCCGCCCTCGGGCACGGCTATTTCCAGCCCGTCGAGCACCGGCAGCGGGCCGGCATCGGTCTGATAGGCGTGGCGCACGCCCTTGATCTCGATCAGCGGTTTCATGGCAGGGCTCGTCTCACAGGCGGCAGGCGGGGGGAGGCCCGCCTGCCGGTCGGGTCACTGGATGGGAAAGCCGCCTTCGGGCAGGAAGGCGTCGGTGAAGATGGCCGCCGGGTCGGGCTCGGTCTGATATTCATAGGTCAGCCGGATCTGTTCGAGCGCGTTGGCGAAGCGGTCGGGGTCGATCGTGCCCATGCCGTTCTCCATCACCCAGTCGGTGAGCACCGTGTCTTCCATCGCCAGTTGCAACCGCCGCAATTCCAGTTCGGCATCCATGGCAGGGTTGCGGCTCGCCAGACTCTCGATCGCGGCTTCGGGATCGGCAATCGTGTCGACCCAGCCCTTCGCCACAGCCTCGAGGAAGGCCGAGACATGCTCGGGGTTCTCCGCGGCGAAGTCGGTGTTGACGATGATCACGTTGCCATAAAGGTCCACCCCGTAATCGGCCATCAGCATCACCGAGATGTCATCCTCCGGCACGCCCAGCCGCAACGTGCTGAGAAACGAGGTGAAGCTGAAGCCGGTCACCGCATCGACCGTGCCCTCGGCCAGCGACGGCTCGCGGGTCGGGAAGCCCACGGGCTCGATGGTCACAAGGCTCTCGTCGATGCCGGTCACGTCGACGAAGATCGGCCATTGCGCGAAGGCGCCATCGGGGGGCGGCGCGCCCAGCGTGCGGCCCTCGAGGTCGGCGGGTTCCTCGACGCCCAGCGAGCGACGCCCGACGATGGCGAAGGGCGGGCGGTCATAGACCATCATCGCGCCGATCACCGGGGCGTCGGGGTTCTGGTCGAGAAAGCGTATCAGGCTGTTGATGTCGGCAAAGCCCACCGGGAAGGCCCCGGTCGCCACTTTCGGGATGGCGTCGAGGCTGCCCTCGCCGGCGGTCACCTCGACCGCGAGGCCGGCCTCGGCGAAATAGCCCTTGTCGATGGCCACGAAATAGGGGGCGGAAGGCCCCTCGAAGCGCCAGTCGAGAGCGAAGGGCATGGCGGTCTCGGCCTGCGCGGAGACGGCAAGCGCGCCGAGCCCGAAAGCCACGGAAAGCGTGCGGTGGATCATTCGCGAAACTCCTGTTGAGGTGATGCGACAGGCTTAAGCCCAGGCCCGGGCCGTGTCACCGCCACGCCGTAGGCGCCGGGCAACACAGGATCACGGATGCCGCATTCTTGGGCAATCACGCCGCAAGTGCAAGGAATTTACGCACTACCGCCCGGATCGTCATCGGCGACGCCGCGCCGACCGCGCAGCCAGCCAAGCCCGGCCCCGCCCAGCAGCCCGATCAGCGAGGGCAGCACGAACATCACCAGAAAGGCCACGCGCATCACCCCCTCGGCATGGGGGTTCAACTGCACCGACAGCCACAGTGCGATCGCGCCCAGCACATGTCCCAGCGCCACCGCCGCCAGCGCGCGATACCAGCGGTTGCGCAGCAGCAGATAGCCGATCAGGCCGCCCGCCAGCACGATGGTGGTCAGCATCATCCAGGGGATCGCGGCGCCGCTCATGCCGCCTGCACCTTGAGCCGCGGCAGCAGCCCGTGCGCCCAGCCCGAGATCGTGCCCGCGCCCAGGCACACGACCATGTCACCGGGGCGGGCATGGGCGCGCACCAGCGCCTCGAGCTGGTCCTCGGTGTCGACGGCGAAAGCCGCGCGATGGCCATGCGCGCGCAGCCCCGCCAGCAGATCGGCCTGCGAGACGCCGGGGATCGGGTCCTCGCCCGCGGCATAGACGGGCGCGATGCCGACGATATCGGCCTCGTTGAAGCAGGTGCAGAAATCATCGAACAGCGAGGACAGCCGCGTGTAGCGGTGCGGCTGGTGGATGGCGATGACGCGGCCCGTGCCGCCCAGCGCCTGACG
>PXES01000043.1 GCA_003564655.1 Paracoccaceae bacterium | reverse complement strand
AGCGCAGCCTCGGCCACGCCCCCGGTAAACGCCGCGATCCCGAGGCCCAGCCCCGTGCACAGCGCCCCGAACGCCTTGCGCGGCACCGCCGGGCGGCGCGCGACCGCGCGCGCGTCATAGGCGGCCTGCGCCACAACGCCGTCGCGCGTCAGCCACGCGCCCAGCATCAGCACACCGAACGCCGCGAGATTGATCGCGAGCCATGTCGCATCGCCGAAGAAACCCCGGATGGCAAAGGCAAAGGGCAGCACGAACATCAGGTTGACCCGCGCGCCCACAGGGGGCGGACGGGCCAGTGGTGCCGGGGCGTCCGGGCTCGCCCCGGGGCTGTAGCGCCCGCCGAAGCGCTTGCTCATCACTTACCCCCCGAGAATCGCGACATAGATCATCAACGCCATCAACAGCGCGGAACAGGTCTTCTGCAAGCCTGTTGACGACATGCGGGCGCACTCCTCTCGGTTCCGCCCGGACTATAGGCGAAGTGTCGCCAGTTTGAAAGACACAGCACCTTGCGGCGCGGCAGGACCGGGCGCGATCAGTGGCTTCTGCGCAGAGCGTCACACCCCCCGGCGCCGGTTCCGGTCGCGGCTGATCCGTGCAGTGCCGCGCGGGCGCGCCTGACTTCGAGGGCGCCCTCGGGTCGTGCCCACCCACCCGCCCTTGCACGCCCCGAGGGCGCTTTGGACATGGTCGCGCCGGGTGGGAAAGCCGCTGGCGATCGGTGCTGATCGGACCCGCGCCGTATCAGTCTCTGCCCTTCGGCCCGGGCTTTCCGCCTTTCGGTTTGGCGCGCGCGCCCGTGCCGGATCGCGCAGGCGCCTTCGTGGTCGCTTGCGGCGTCTCGCCCGGCTTGTGCCGCGCCGTGCCGGGCCGGGCGTCGCGCTGACGCGTCCGATCCTGCCTGTCGGGTCCGTCGCCCGCCTTGCCTGCGCCCGGCGCGCGCCGCTTTGCCTTGGGCGTCTCGCCCGCCTTGTGCGCGCGCGCCGGGCCAGGCTTGGCGCCAGCCCGCCCCTTGCGCGGCGGCATCTGCTCTTCCGCCACCGTCTCGCCAAGCTGCTCGCGCAGGACGCGCGGGCGCACCTCCTCGACCGCGCCCGGCGCCAGCGTGCCCAGCTGAAAGGGGCCGTAACTCACGCGAATCAGCCGGTTCACGGTCAGCCCGATCTCGGCCAGCGCACGGCGGATCTCGCGGTTGCGCCCCTCGCGCAGCCCGATGGTCAGCCAGGCATTCGCACCCTGCTGCCGGTCGATGCCCACCACCATGGGCAGGAACCGCTCGCCCTCGACCACCAGCCCCGCGCGCAGCGGTGCGAGGATCGCCTCCGTCGGCGTACCCTTCACCCGCACGCGGTATTTCCGCAGCCAGCCGGTGCTCGGCAGTTCCAGCCGCCGCTTCAGCGCGCCGTCATTGGTCAGCAGCAGCAACCCTTCGGAATTCAGATCAAGCCGCCCGACCGACATCACCCGCCCCAACTCGGGCGGCAGGGCGTCGAACACCGTCGCGCGCCCCTTCTCGTCGCGGGTCGTGCTCACCAGCCCCACAGGCTTGTGATAAAGCCACAGCCGCGCGGGCGCGGCCTCGGGCAGGGGCGCGCCATCGACTGCGATCCGGTCGCGCGGCCCGACATTCAGCGCCGGGCTGTCGATGCGGCTGCCGTTCACACTCACACGGCCCGCGCGCACCATCGCCTCGGCGTCGCGCCGCGAGGCGACACCTGCCCGCGCCAGCACCTTGGCGATCCGCTCGCCCTCTCGACCCGCCTCTGTCATCGTTGCAAAAATATCCCGGGGGGTTGCAGGGGGCAACGCCCCGCGTCGTTGCAGCAAGGGTCTGCCATGACGTGGCGCGTCATGGCGCCCATTTCAGGAAATTGGCGATCATCCGCAAGCCCGTCGCCTGCGACTTTTCGGGGTGAAACTGCGTGCCGACGATATTGTCGCGCGCCACGACCGCCGTGACCGGCCCGCCATAATCGACATGCGCAAGCAGATGCGCGGGGTCGGCAACATGCATCTGATAGGAATGCACGAAATAGGCATGCGCGCCGGGGGCGACGTCCGCCAGCACCGGGTGGGGCCGGTCGATGACCAGATCGTTCCAGCCCATATGCGGCACTTTCAGCCCGGCATCGCCGGGCGCGATCCGCTCGACCGTGCCGCCGATCCAGCCCAGCCCGGCGACCTCCTCGTATTCGCGGCCCAGATCGGCGAGCATCTGCATGCCCACGCAGATGCCCAGAAACGGCACGCCCCGGCGCAGTACCGCGTCTTCCAGTGCCGCGACCATGCCCGGTACGGCATCCAGCGCGCGGCGGCAGGCGGGGTAGGCGCCGTCGCCGGGCAGCACGATGCGGTCGGCCTTTGCGACATCCTCGGCGCGCGCGCTGACCACGACCTCGCCGCCACCCACCTCGCGCGCCATGCGCTGAAAGGCTTTCGCGGCGGAATGCAGATTGCCGCTCTCGTAATCGACCAGAACCGTCCGCATGGCGCGCTCAGAGCGTCCCCTTGGTCGAGGGGATGGCCCCCGCGCGGCGCGGGTCGGGCTCGACCGCCTCGCGCAGGGCGCGGGCGACGGCCTTGAAACCGGCCTCGGCGATGTGATGCGCGTTGACCCCGTGCAGCAGGTCGAGATGCAGCGTGATGCCGCCATGGGTGGCGAAGGCTTGGAAGAACTCGCGCACCAGCTCGGTGTCGAAGCTGCCAATCTTCGCGGCCGGAAAGCCCACATTCCACACCAGAAAAGGCCGCCCCGACAGATCGAGCGCGCAGCGCATCAGCGCGTCATCCATGGCCAGGTGACACGCCCCGTAGCGGCGGATGCCCGCCTTGTCGCCGAGTGCGTGGGTCAGCGCCTGTCCCAGCACGATGCCGCAATCCTCGACCGTGTGGTGATCGTCGATATGCAGATCGCCGGTGGCGCGGATCTCCAGATCTATCAGCGCGTGGCGGGCGAGCTGGTCGAGCATGTGATCGAAGAACCCGACCCCGGTGTGGCAGTCGCTGCGCCCGGTGCCGTCGAGGCCGAGGCTGACGGTGATCTCGGTCTCGGCGGTCTGGCGCGAAAGCGTCGCCTGTCGCATGGCTGTCATCCCTCCTGGCCCGGTCGCGTCGGTGCTGTGGCGCGGCCGCCCCGTCTATAGGCGCTTGCGTGCAGTGGGGGAAGGGGGCAATCTCGCGCGGCACGATCCGCAAGGGCAGGGGACGACATGACCATTCATATCGGGGCCGAGCCGGGCGCGATTGCCGAGACCGTTCTGATGCCGGGCGACCCGCTGCGGGCGCGCTGGGCGGCGGAGACCTTTCTCGACGATCCTGTCTGCATCAACCAAATTCGCGGGATGCTGGGCTATACCGGCACCTGGCGCGGGCATCGGGTGACGATCCACGGCTCGGGCATGGGAATGCCGTCGCTCTCGATCTACGCCAACGAACTCATCCGCGACTATGGCGCCCGGACGCTGATCCGGGTCGGCTCGGCGGGGGCGATGCAGCGCGATGTGGGCTTGCGCGACATCGTGCTGGCGCAGACGGCGAGCACACTTTCGACCCCCTCGCGCGGGATGCTGCGCGAGATCGGCTTCGCGCCCTGCGCGGATTTCGGGCTGCTTTCCGCTGCCCATGCGGCCGGTCACGCGCGCGGAGCGCGGCTGCATGTGGGGGGCATCTACTCGTCGGACGTGTTCTATGACGAGCGCCCGGACCTCAACGAGATCATGACCCGTCACGGCATTCTGTGCGTCGAGATGGAGGCCGCGGAACTCTACATTCTCGCTGCGCGTCACAAGGTCCGCGCGCTTGCCGTGCTCACCATTTCCGACCATCTGCTGACGGGCGAGAAGCTTGATGCGCAGGCGCGCGAGCGCAGCTTCGGCGAGATGATCGAGATCGCGCTGGCGGCGGCGTTCGACGGGTGATGCGGCCGGGCGGCGCGCGGTGGCGGGGGCGTGGATGGGGGCTCTGACGCCCCAGTCTGTGCGGGCCCCCCCCCAGGATATTTTGGCAAAGATGAAACAGTGCAGGCAGTTGCCTGCACGCGCCGGAAATGGTGCGGAGGGAAGCGCGGTGGTGCTGCTGGAGAGATTTGAACTCTCGACCTCTCCCTTACCAAGGGAGTGCTCTGCCCCTGAGCTACAGCAGCATCTGGGCGCGGTGCGTAGTCCGAAACGCCGGGGCGCGCAAGCCCAATCTGGACGGTTTTCCGAAGTTGCGCTAGGAGAGGGCATGGGCAGGAACCATCCCCCCGCAGCGCCGCGCGCGCCCGATCCCGCTGATGCCCGCGCAGCACGGTTGAAAGCCGCGCTGAAAGCGAATATCGCCCGGCGAAAGGCGCAGGCCAAGGCACGGTCATCGGGGCCGGATTCCGGGGCGGGGCCGGAACCCGGGGCAGGGCAGGTCAGGCGCGACACCAGCGAGTAAGGGGCAGGGCAGATGGATTCGATCGTCGTTGCGGGGAACGGCCCGCTGAACGGGCAGATCCCGATCGCGGGTGCCAAGAATGCCTGCCTCGCGCTGATGCCCGCCACGCTGCTGACCGACGCGCCGCTGACGCTGACCAACGCGCCGCGGCTGTCGGATATCCGCACCATGGCCGAGCTTCTGGGCTCGCTCGGGGCAGAGGTCGCCAGCCTGCAGGGCGGGCAGGTGCTCGCACTCTCAAGCCATGATCTGACCTCGCACCGCGCCGATTACGAGATCGTGCGCAAGATGCGTGCCTCGATCCTGGTGTTGGGGCCCATGCTGGCGCGTGACGGACACGCAGTGGTGTCGCTGCCCGGCGGCTGCGCCATCGGTGCGCGCCCCGTGGACCTGCATCTGCGCGCGCTCGAGGCGATGGGGGCGGAGCTGGACCTGCGCGACGGCTATGTGCACGCGAAGGCGCCCGGCGGGCTGAAGGGCGCGCGGTTCACCTTCCCGCTGGTCTCGGTCGGGGCCACGGAGAATGCGCTGATGGCGGCGACGCTGGCCAAGGGCACGACCGTGCTGGAGAACGCCGCGCGCGAGCCCGAGATCGTGGACCTGGCCCGCTGCCTGCGCGCGATGGGCGCCGAGATCGCGGGCGAGGGCACATCGACCCTGACCATTCACGGCGTCGACCGGCTGGGCGGGGCCACGCATCAGGTGGTCACCGACCGGATCGAGCTTGGCACCTACATGCTTGCCCCCGCCATCGCCGGGGGATCGGTCGAATGCCTGGGCGGGCGGCTCGATCTGGTCGCGGCCTTTGCCGAGCGGCTGGTCGAGGCCGGGGTCGAGATCGAGGAGACCGCGCGCGGGCTGCGCGTTAGCCGCAAGTCCGACCGGCTGCGCCCTGTCAATGTTGCGACCGCGCCGTTTCCCGGCTTTCCGACTGATCTGCAGGCGCAGTTCATGGCGGCGATGTGCGGCGCCGACGGGGTGTCGGTGCTCGAGGAGCACATCTTCGAGAATCGTTTCATGCACGCGCCCGAATTGATGCGCATGGGCGCGCAGATCGAGGTGCAGGGCGGCACGGCGCGCGTCACCGGGGTCGAGAAACTGCGCGGGGCGCCAGTGATGGCGACGGATCTGCGCGCCTCGGTGTCGCTGATCCTGGCGGCGCTGGCCGCCGAGGGCGAGACCATCGTCAACCGCGTCTATCACCTCGACCGCGGCTATGAGCATGTCGAGGACAAGCTCGGCGCCTGTGGCGCGCGCATCGAGCGGGT
>PXES01000105.1 GCA_003564655.1 Paracoccaceae bacterium | reverse complement strand
GGCAGGCGCTGCAGGAGAACACCGTGACCGTGACCGCAAGCTGGTCCGAGGCGTATGGCCTCTTTTCCGAGGGCGAGGCCGACATGGTGCTGAGCTACACCACCTCGCCCGCCTATCACATCGTGGCCGAAGAGGATGACACCAAGGCCGCCGCCATCTTCGAGGAAGGCCACTACTTCATGGCCGAAGTGGCGGGCGTGCTGGAGGGCGCGGCCGAGCCCGAACTGGCGCGCGAATTCATGGCCTACATCCTGTCGCGCGATTTCCAGGAGATGATCGCCTATGGCAACTGGTCCTACCCCTCGGCGCTGCCGCGCGAGGACTGGCCCGAGGTGATGCGCGACCTGCCCTTCCCGGACACGGCGATCTTCCTTGACGAAGAGGCCGCCGACGCCCGGCGCGGCCCCGCGCTCGATCTGTGGCTGGAGGGCATGACCCGGTGAGCGCCCGCGCAGCCCGCCTCTGCGCCCTCGGGGCCGGGGGGCTGGTTGCGCTGTGGTTGCTGACGCTGAATTTCGGCGCGCTGGGCGCGGTCGCCTGGCGCGCCGAGGGGTTTACCGCCTTGCGCGGCGCAGACTGGGCCGCGGTGCGCTTCACGCTTGTGCAGGCGTTGTGGTCGGCGGGGTTGTCAGTGGCTCTGGCGATTCCGCTGTCGCGGGCGCTGGCGCGGCGAGCGTTTCCGGGGCGCGGCGTGCTGATCACGCTGATGGGCGCGCCCTTCATCCTGCCGACGCTTGTGGCGGTGCTGGGGCTTCTGGCGGGGTTCGGGCGTGGGGGGCTGGTGAATCAGGGGCTTGGCAGTGCTGGCTTCGGGCCGGTCAGCATCTACGGGCTGCATGGGGGGGTGCTGGCGCATGTATTCTACAACCTGCCGCTGGCCACGCGCATCCTGCTGCAGGGCTGGGCCTCGATCCCGGCCGAACGGTTCCGGCTGGCGGCCTCGCTGGGCTTCTCGCCCTGGCAGATGTTCCGGCAACTGGAATGGCCGATGCTGCGCGAGTTGGTGCCCGGCGCCGCGTTGGTGATCTTCCTGATCTGCCTGACCTCTTTCGCCGTGGCGCTGACGCTGGGCGGCGGGCCGCGTGCGACCACGGTCGAGTTGGCGATCTATCAGGCGTTCCGCTTCGATTACGACCTGGGGCGCGCGGCATTGCTGGCCTTGGTGCAGTTCGGGCTTTGCGCGGGGGCAGCGGTACTGGCCTGGCGGGTCAGCCTGCCGGCGGGGCTGGGCGGCGGCATGGACCGTCCGGTGCAGCGCTTCGATCTGGGCCGGGGCGCGTGGGATTTCGCGCTGATCGCGTTGGCCGCCCTGTTCCTGCTGACGCCCCTTGGAATGATCGTTGTGCGCGGGATCGCGCAGGTGCCCGCCCTGCCGGGCGAGGTCTGGCAGGCGGCGGGCCGGTCGCTGATGGTAGCGCTGGGGGCGACCGCCCTGACCATCGCCATGACGCTGGCGCTGGCACATGCCGTGCTTGCCTTGGGCGGCGCGCGGGGTGCGGCGCTCGAGGCGCTGGGGCTGGCCGCGCTCGCGGCCTCGTCGCTGGTGGTGGGCACGGGGCTCTTCGTGCTGCTTTTGCCGTTGACCAACCCGCGCGACTGGGCGCTGGTGGTGACGATGCTGGTCAATGCCGGCATGGCGCTGCCCTTCGCGCTGCGGCTGATCCTGCCGGGGCTGCGCGAGGTAGTTGCAACACAGGGCCGGCTGGCTGATACGTTGGGCCTCCACGGTCTGGCACGGCTGCGCATCGTCCCCCTGCCCCGGCTGCGGCGGCCGCTGGGGTTCGCCGCCGGGCTGACCGCGGCTCTGTCGATGGGCGATCTGGGGGTGATCATGCTCTTTGCCGAACGCGAGGGGGCGACGCTTCCGATGCAGCTTTACCGGCTGATGCTGGCCTACCGGCAGGCCGATGCGGCAGGCACGGCAGTTCTGCTGCTGGGAGCCTCGCTCGCGCTCTTCTGGGCCTTCGACCGCTGGGGGCGCAGCCGTGCTGTGGCTTGAGGGGCTCGAGATCGTGCAAGGCGACTTCCGGCTTGCGGCAGACCTGACCGTGCCCAAGGGCGCCCGCGTCGCCGTGATCGGGCCGTCCGGGGCGGGCAAGTCAACGCTGCTGGGCGCCGTGGCGGGTTTCGTGCCCGAGGCAAGGGGGCGCATCGTCTGGAACGGAAAGGCCATGGGTGCAGGCAGCCCCGCGCAGCGCCCGGTCTCGATCCTGTTTCAGGACAACAACCTGTTCCCGCATCTGACCGCCTTCCAGAATGTCGGCCTCGGGCTGCGCCCGTCGCTGCGTTTGTCGCAAGACGAGCGCGGTCAGGTCGAGGCGGCGCTGACGCGGGTGGGGCTCGGGGGCCTTGGCACACGCCGCCCGGCGGAACTTTCTGGCGGTCAGCAGGGCCGCGTGGCATTGGCGCGGGTCCTGCTGCGGGCACGCCCGCTGCTGCTGCTCGACGAGCCCTTTGCGGCGCTGGGCCCGGCGCTGAAATCCGACATGCTGCGGCTGGTGGCCGAGATCTGCGCCGAGACCGGGGCGACGCTTCTGATGGTCACGCATGACATCGCAGATGCACGCACGATTGCCGATCAGACCCTGCTGGTCGCCGATGGCCGCGTCACGGGACCATTCGCGACCGAGGGCCTGCTGGCCGATCCACCCCCGGCCTTGCGGGACTACCTCGGGTAAGTGGGTCCACCGCTGGAAACCGCGTCCGTTCGGCACGACATTGCAGGCGCCCCCGGATCAGGGCCGTATCCGACGGCCCAGAAGTTCCAGCCGATGGCCCTCGAGCCGGTAGCCCAGACGCCGGGCGATGCGTTCCTGAAGCACCTCGATCTCCGGGTCGCAGAATTCGATCACCTCGCCCGTATCCATGTCGATCAGATGGTCATGATGCGCGCGCTGGCTGTCCTCGAACCGGGCACGCCCGTCGCCGAATTCCAGCCGCTCCAGAAGACCCGCTTCCTCGAACAGCTTCACCGTGCGATAGACCGTGGCGAGCGAGATGCGCGGGTCGCGCGCATTGGCACGGCTGTGCAGTTCCTCGACATCGGGATGATCCTCTGCGGCGTCGATCACGCGCGCGATGGTGCGGCGCTGCTCGGTCATGCGCAGGCCGCTCTTCTCGAGACGCTCAAGGATGGATTTCGACATGGGCGCCGTCCGGTTCCGATGACACTCGGCCAGAGTAGCGTCTGCCATGGGATATGGGAACCGGGGAATTGCGCGTTCGCTGCGCGGGGCTAGCGCTGGCCGTAATAGAGGCCCACGACATGCTCTGCCTCGGCAAAGAAGAGCCAGCGTTGCGCCAGTAGCCCGGCGATATGCAGCACGAGCGCGAGGGTGATGGCGACATACCCCGCCGACAGCAAAAGCAGCAGCGCAGGTAGCAGCGCGCCCAACACGAGCGCGATCAGGCGCAGCTTGTGGGCATGTTTGCGTCCCACCACATGAACCATCTCGCGCAGCAGATAGTTCCGTCCCGAATGCGGCGGCTCGAGCAGGCGCACACGCCCCAGCCCGCCCAGCCCGGTCGCTGTGCCCATGTCGCTGCCCGCCTGCGCGAATCGCCGGTCACCGAAGGCCCAGTGCGCGACCATCGCTGCCGCAAGCCCGGCCAGAAGCGCGAGGGCAAGCGTCCGCTGCCCCGCCAGCAACGCCCCGCCTGCAAGCGCGGCAAGCAGGAAAACCGGCGGGGTTGACCAGTGGTGCCAGCGCGGCACGGCACGGATCTGGGTGTAGATCATCGCCGTCGCAAGGATCGTGGCCAGCGCCAGCACCGCGCCCAGCCAGCCGAAGACCGGCAGGGCCGTCGCCGCGAAGGTCGAGGCGGCGGCATGGGGCGCCATCGCGGCCAGGGTGGCGGCGGCCAGAACGGCTTCGCGCGACAACCAGCTCGAGCGCCACTGCGTGAAGGCCAGCAGCGCGCGCTCGGGATGGCCGAGATGGAAGGCAGAGGCCATCAGCCCGGCACCGGCCAGCCCGTAACCGAGGCCGAACAGCACGAAGGCCACGCCCCCTGTCGGCGCGCGCAGGCCGAGGCCCAGCCAGACCAGAAGTCCGAAGCCCGCACCTGAAAGGACCGTGAAGAGGATGAGCGACGGGGCCGGGTGCATCAGAGCCGCTCCAACGCGCGGTCAAGCCAGCCGAGAAAGCCGGTCGCCGCCTCGGGGGCGGGGTCGCAGCGGCTGGCGAGATCGGGCACGGCCAGCGTGTCGCGCCCACGCGGGGGCAGATACTTGTTCACGGGCTTGGTGCCCTGTTCAGGCATCAGGTCCATCCCGCCGCGTTCCGCGACGAGTCGCGACACGGCGCTGCCGGGGTCGGCGAGGTCGCCGAAATGCCGCGCGCCTGCCGGGCAGGTGCGCACGCAGGCGGGTTCGCGGTCTTCCTCGGGCAGGTTGTCATTGTAGATGCGATCCACGCAGAGGGTGCATTTCTTCATCACGCGCTCGGCACCGTCCATCTCGCGCGCGCCGTAAGGGCAGGCCCAGGCGCAGAGCCCGCAACCGATGCAGGCGTCCTCGTTCACCAGCACGATCCCGTCCTCGGCGCGCTTGTAGCTCGCTCCTGTGGGGCAGACGGTGACGCAGGGCGCATCGTCACAATGCAGGCAGGATTTGGGGAAGTGCACGACCATGGGCGGCGCCGCATCGCGCGCAACCTCGAAGCTATGGACGCGATTGAAGAAGGTGCCTTCGGGCTCGGCCCCGTAGGCGTCCAGATCCGCAAGCGGTGCGCCGTAATTTTCGGTATTCCAGCCCTTGCAGGAGATTACGCAGGCATGGCAACCGACGCAGGTGTCGAGGTCGATGACGAGGCCGAGTTTGCGATTGGTAGTCTCGGGCAGGCTGGTCATGCGGCGCACTCCTGCAGCCGATGGCCTGTAGGCCGCGTTGCATGAGTATTTCCGGCAAGAAAATGGGGCATGGTGCGCGTGGGCTGATTGGCGTCGGGGCCTTGCGTGCGGGGATCGGATGGGTGCGGGCGCATGTCAGGGCCTTGTCTGATGAGCGAGGTCGCGCGGTGCAGCGGGGACGGGCGAAGCCTGCGCGCTGTGGTCGGGATAGCTGACACTCTGGCCCGCCGGGGCTTTCTCGATCTTGACGCGCAGGTCATACCAGGCGGCCTGTCCGGTGACGGGGTCGGAATTGGCCCAGCGCATCCCGTCGCCCTTTGGAGGCAGGAGTTCGTGGATCAGGTGATTGAGAAGCGCGCTTTGCGTGGCCTCGGGGGCGTTTTCGCCAAGCGCCCAGGCACCGCGGCGCTTGGCGATGGCGTTCCAGGTCCAGACGGTGTGCGGGTTGAGCGCGTCCATGCGCACCACCGGCAGGGTGATCCGGCCATGGGGCGAGGTGAGGATGGCCCAGTCGCCTTCGGCAAAGTCGTGCTGTTCCCAGATCGCGCCCGAGACATAGAGCGGCGTATGCCCGTGGATCTGGCGCAGCCACGCGTTCTGGCTGCCCCATGAGTGGTAATGCGCCATCGGGCGCTGGGTTAGGGCGTGGAGGGGGAAATCCGCGGCCTCTGGGTCCGAGAAGGGCGGATACCAGACGGGCAGCGAGTCCATCGTCTCGCGCAGCCGGGCGCGCAGGTGGTCGGGGGGCTGGTGGTCGCCCTGCCCTTCGGCGGCGCGCTGGAACTTGCGCAGGGGCTCGGAATAGAGGTTGAAGAGATAGGGCTGCGGGCTGTCATAGAGCCCGCG
>PXES01000176.1 GCA_003564655.1 Paracoccaceae bacterium | reverse complement strand
GTGCCAGCCGATCCAGTCGGCCAAGGGCGCCACGCGGCGTTCCATCCAGCCGCGCCAGCCGGTCTCGCGCGCGAAATGATTGACCAGCAGGATCTGCCCGCCGGGTTTGCAGACGCGCGCCATCTCGGCCATCACGCGGTCGGGCTCGGGGACGACCGAGATCAGGTGCATCGCCACCACCGTGTCGAAACTCGCATCGGGGAAGTCGAGCGCGCGCGCGTCCATCTGGTGCAGTTCGCGCACATGGGTCAGGTTTTCCTCGGCGACCTTCAGCCGCGCACGGGCGAGCATGTCGTCGGAGAAGTCGATCCCCGTCACCTCGACCTCGGGCGCGTAGTAGGGCAGGGCGAGCCCGGTTCCGACGCCCACTTCGAGCACGCGCCCGCCAGTGCGGTTGACCACCGCGGTCGCATGGCGGCGCCCGGCATGGGTGATACGGCCGAAGGTCTTGTCGTAGATCGGTGCCCAGCGGCGATAGCTCGAGGTGATGGCGTCGGGTTTCACGCGCGTCGCTCCTCCAGATGGCGTCGGCAGACAGGTGCCGCAGCCGCGCGGCGATTGCAACAGGGTGGGGCGGGCGCAGGGAATGAAAACTTCGTCACTGCCTGATTATGCGGCGTCAGATGCGTGCCGAGAGGGTGTGCAGCCCCGCCGCCCCGCCGCGATAGAGCGCCCCGCGCAGTGTGCGCAGCGCGTCGGGGGCCAACGGCCCGCTTGGCAGGGGAATGTCGTCGGGCGCGATCCGGTCCTGCGCGAGATGTGCGAGCATCTGGCCGAACAGCGTGCCCGGCGCGATGCCGCGCCCGTTGCAGCCCGAGATCGACCAGACGCCGCGCGCGTGGCGGTGCAGCCGGGGCAGGGCGTCTTGCGTGGTGCCGATCCGGCCCCACCACCCAAGCCGCAGGGGGGTGTCGCGCAGCGCCGGGTAAAGCCGCGCCAGCGTTCGCGCGGCCCAGGCGCGGTGGACGCCCGCGTCCACGCCGCCAAGCTGGCCGACCGAGCCGATGATCAGCCGCCCCGCCGCGTCGCAGCGGATTGAGGTGAGGATCTTGCGCGTGTCCCACGCCCCTTCGCCGCCGGGCAGGACGCGCGCGCGCAATTCGGGCGGCAGCGGGTCGGTGGCGAAGTTGAAGAAGGGCAGGATGGCCTGGTGGTCGCACAGCCGCGTGAAAGGCGGGGTGGAATAGACATTGGTGGCCAGGATCACCCGGTCGCAGCGCAATCGGCCCTGTGCGGTGGTCAGTGTCCAGCCGTCGCCCGCAGGCGCCATTCCCGTCACCGGGCTGCCAGTGAAGACTTGCGCGCCCGCTGCCATCGCCGCCCGCGCCAGCCCGCGCGCATAGCCAAGCGGCTGGATCGTGCCCGCGCGCGGGTCGAACAGGGCCGCCCGAAAGGCGCGGCTGCCGGTGCGGGTGCGGGTCTCGGCGGCGTCGAGCAGACGCACCTCCGCGCCGCGCGCCTGCCATTGTGCCGCGCGGACGGCCAGCGCCGCCTTCCCGCGCGCATCGGGGGCGCAATGCAGCGTGCCCTTGGGCATGGCCTCGCAGTCGATGCCGTGGCGCGCGATCAGCCTCCAGACCAGCGCCGGGGCGTCGGCCAGCGCGTCGAGCAGGCGCAGGCCATTCTCGGGCCCGGCGCGGGCGATCAGATCGTCGGGCATCAGCCACAGCCCGGCATTGACCAGCCCGACATTGCGCCCCGACCCGCCGCTGCCGATCTCGCTGCCCTCCAGCAGGGCGACACGCACCCCGGCTTCGGCCAGATGCAGCGCGGCCGACAGGCCCGTATAGCCGCCGCCGACCACGGCCACATCGGCGGACAGATTCCCCGCCAGCGCCCGAGTCTCCGGCGCTGAAGGGGCGGTCAGCGCCCAGAGGCCGGGCCCGTCCGAGGCGCGCCCGTCCAGGGCAGCCCGGTCAGATGTCAAACTTGACGCCCTGCGCCAGCGGCAGTTCGTCGGAATAGTTGATCGTGTTGGTGGCGCGGCGCATGTAGCCCTTCCACGCATCCGACCCGCTTTCGCGCCCGCCGCCGGTTTCCTTCTCGCCGCCGAACGCGCCGCCGATCTCGGCGCCCGAGGGGCCGATATTGACATTGATGATGCCGCAATCCGCGCCCACGGCAGAGACGAAGGTCTCGGCCTCGCGCAGGTCGCGGGTGAAGATACAGGCCGACAGCCCTTGCGGCACGCCGTTTTGCAGCGCGATGGCCTGATCGAGCGTGTCATACCCCATGACATAGAGAATCGGCGCGAAGGTCTCGGTGCGCACGATCTCGGACTGCGCGGGCATCTCGACCAGCGCGGGGCTGACATAGGCCCCGCCCGCCACGGCCTCGACCGCCTCGCCGCCATGGACCGTGCCGCCCTCGGCCCGCGCCGTATCCAGCGCGGCCTGCATCCGCTCGCGCGCTGCCGCATCGATCAGCGGGCCCACCAGCGTGCCGCTTTCGCGCGGATCCCCCACGGGCAGGCTGGCATAGGCCGCGCGCAGCTTCTCGACCAGCCCTTCGCGAATACTCTCATGCACGATCAGACGGCGCAGCGAGGTGCAGCGCTGCCCCGCTGTGCCCACCGCCGAGAAGACGATGGCGCGCACCGCCATCTCCAGATCGGCCGAGGGGGCCACGATCATCGCATTGTTGCCGCCAAGCTCGAGGATCGAGCGCCCGAAGCGTTCGGCCACCTTGGGCGCCACGATCCGTCCCATGCGGGTGGAACCGGTGGCCGAGACCAGCGGTACGCGCGGGCTTGTGACCAGCGCGTCGCCCAGCTCGGCCCCGCCGATGACGCACTGCACCAGCCCCTCGGGAGCGTCGCCGAAGCGGTCGAGCGCGCGCTGCAACGCGGCCATGGACGCGAGCGCCGTCAGCGGCGATTTCTCCGACGGCTTCCAGATGACCGGGTTGCCGCAGACAAGCGCAAGGGCCGTGTTCCAGGACCAGACCGCGACGGGGAAGTTGAAGGCGGTGATCACGGCCGTCGGCCCCAGCGGGTGCCATGTCTCCATCATTCGGTGGCCGGGGCGTTCCGAGGCGATGGTCAGCCCGTAAAGCTGGCGCGACAGACCAACCGCGAAATCGCAGATGTCGATCATCTCCTGCACCTCGCCCAGACCTTCCGAGGTGATTTTGCCCGCTTCCAGCGTCACCACGGCGCCGAGCGCGTCCTTGCCCGCGCGCAACTCCTCGCCCAGCAGGCGCACAAGCTCGCCCCGGCACGGCGCGGGGACCTGCCGCCAGGCCTGAAACGCGGCCTCGGCGCGGTCGAGAATGGCGGGCAATTCGTCCGGGCGGGTCTGGGTGACGCGCGCGATTTCGGCCCCGTCGATGGGGCTGTGAACGGGCAGGTCGCCCCCGGTGATCTGCGCGGGATCGAGCCCGGCCAGCGTCAGCATGTCGGTATGGGTCATTGGGTGCACTCCTCTTATCGGCGGCAAACAACCACGATTGCGCCCCCGCGCCAAGGCCTGCGCGGATCAAAAAACCCGGCCCTGTCAGGGGCCGGGTGCGGGAAACGGAATTGGCGTGTGCCTTATTCGTCGAGTTGCGCGAGCGCTTCCTCGAAGGCGGCGGTGAAGCCCATCAGCGACATGCTCAACTCGACCGTCTGGTCGGGTGCGGCGACGGGCACCAGCGTCCAGGTGGCCTCGGCCCCGCCGCGGAAGGCGTCAACCTCTTCGGCGGTGAAGCCCACGCGGGCGATGCAGCCGATCGCGGTGCAGAAGGTGAAGGGATAGCGCTTGGCCGCGCCACCATCGATCTGCATGACAAGCTGCGCGGTCAGGAGCGTCTCGAGCGGGGTGAGAATGGTCGCCCCGGCCACTGCGTCCTGTCCGGGCGGCAGCGGGAACATCGAGATCTCGGCCGTGGCATTGCCTTCGGCATCGCGCAGAAGCTGATACATCTGGCAGGGGTCTTCCTCGTCCGGGATGCGGACGCAGACCATCTCCCAATCGGCGTGAGTGTTGCCGACATAGCTTTCGCCGTCGCCATCCTCGCCGATGATCTCGCCGGTCGACAGGCCGGTCAGGGGCGAGTCGGCGGCGTCCTCGCTCTGGGCCTTGGCGGCCAGCCCGAACAGGGCGATGATACCGGCGAGCGCTGTCACTCTGACTGCAAATCTGTTGGTGTCCTGCATGAGTGTTCCTCTGATCCGCGACTAGGTTCGGCGTGGTGGTAGCATGAGGGGCGGGGGCTGTCAGGTGGAAAATCGGGCTGCCCGAGCCCTGTTGACCGCCCCGTGATATGGCTCGTCCCGCAGCCCGCCGGGGGCTGCGGGACGCGCAGTCCGGCGGGCAGGAGAGGACGCGCCAAAACCATAAAATAAGGGCCGCACGCGGCCCTTATTTCATCGTTTTTTGTAACTCCCTGTCGGACTGGCCGACCAATTGAGGGGACCGTAGGCAGAAAAAACCGGTCCGTCAACTGTAAATTTCCTGTGGTTTTCTACGGGCGATCTGTGCCTTGACAAGGCTTGACACAGCCTGCCGGAGCAGGGCGCGGAGCAAGAAAAAAGCTGCGCCCGAGGGCGCAGCCAGTCTGACAGGGAGGAAGACGCGCAGCGCGACCTGGACCGCGCGCGCAAGGGTATTGATAGCATGGCGAGGGTTAAGATTTCCTTTCCCGCGTCACACAGTCCTCGCCTCCCGGCGATCCGGGGCGCGGGCGCGGCTTTCGGGCGCGTTCCCGCCCACCCACCCCACACGCCCGAAAGCCGCGCCGGTCATTGCTGCACAGGCTGCATCTGGCCAAGCCGCGCGGCTTGCGCTAAGGCGCGGGGCCGAGAGTGGCAAAGGGTGCGCGCATGAAATTCCTCGATCTGGCGAAGGTCACGATCCGCTCGGGCGGCGGCGGGTCGGGCTGCGTGTCCTTCCGGCGCGAGAAGTTCATCGAATACGGTGGCCCCGATGGCGGCGATGGCGGGCGCGGTGGCGATGTCTTGGCCGAAGTGGTGGACGGGCTGAACACGCTGATCGACTTCCGCTACCAGCAGCATTTCTTCGCCAAGTCCGGCCAGCCCGGCATGGGCAAGGGGCGCACCGGCAAGGATGGGGCCTCGGTCACGCTGCGCGTTCCAGTGGGCACCGAGATCCTCGACGCGGATCAGGAAACTGTCATCGCCGATCTGACCGAGGTGGGGCAGAAGGTCCTGCTCGCCAAGGGCGGCAATGGTGGCTGGGGCAACCTGCAGTTCAAGAGCGCCACCAATCAGGCCCCGCGCCGCGCCAATTCCGGCCAGCCGGGGGTCGAGCGCGAGATCTGGCTGCGGCTGAAGCTGATCGCCGATGCGGGGCTTGCGGGGCTGCCCAATGCGGGCAAGTCCACCTTTCTGGCCGCCACCTCGAATGCGCGGCCCAAGATCGCGGATTATCCCTTCACCACGCTGCACCCCAATCTGGGCGTCGTGGGCATTGACGGGCGCGAATTCGTGATGGCCGATATTCCCGGGCTGATCGAGGGGGCGTCCGAGGGGCGGGGCCTGGGCGATCAGTTCCTCGGCCATGTCGAGCGCTGCGCGGTGCTGTTGCAGCTTGTCGATGGCACCTCGGAGGATGTGGCCGAAGACTGGCGGATCATAGATCACGAGTTGCACGCCTACTCGCCCGATGTGGCGCTCAAGCCGCGCATCGTGGCGCTGAACAAGATCGACGCGCTGGATGCGGAAGAACGCCAGGCGAAGCGGGCCGCGCTGCAGGCTGCCTGCGGGCGCGAGGT